>CALUZE010000041.1 GCA_944325235.1 uncultured Elusimicrobiales bacterium
TGTATACCCACGTGTCGCTTGAAAAATTAAAAAGCGTGTATGACCACGCACATCCAAAAAGCAAGGAGTAAGCTATGATCGGCGTAGGCGTAGATATTGGTGGAACCTTCGTCAAAATTTTTGTCATGAACGAACACGGTGAAATTTTCCGCAAAGAGAAAATGGAAACCGATTATTCCAAAGGGTCCAAGGCATTCATCGCCCAAATCGGCGATTACATCAATGCCATCCAACAGGAATTTCCGGACCAGCGCGTGGCGGTGGCCGTAGGCGCCCCCGGTGATGTGGACAACCAGAAAGGCATTTTGCGCTACAACCCCAATTTAAAATTTAAAGACATCGCCGACTGGCCCCTGGCCCAACTGCTCTACAAGCACACCGGCATTTTGCCCTGCGTCGCCAACGACGCCACCCTGGCCGCCTGGGGCGTATACGAAGCCGATTTAAAACGCCAAGGCACCAATGTGCTGGTGGTCACGCTGGGCACCGGCGTGGGCGGCGGGCTGATTTTAAATAAAGAATTATACCAGGGCTCCAACGGCACCGCGGGCGAAATCGGCCATACCAAAATTGCCGACATCACCACCGGGCCGCTATGCGGCTGCGGGGCGCGCGGCTGCCTGGAAGCGTTCGTCGGCACCATCGGCATCAAACGCCGCGTGATGGAAGCCGTGATGGATTACCCCGATTCCATCTTGGCGCAGCTGGTAAACCAAGAAAAAGATTTTAAGATAGAAATCGTTTCCCGCGCGGCCGAAAAAGGCTGCAAAACCGCCCTGAAAGTATGGGAAGACACCGGCCACTATTTGGGCATCGGGCTGGCCAACTTTGTGCTGGTGCTGGATATAGACACCGTCGTGCTGACGGGCGGCGTATCCGGCGCGGCGCCGTATTTCCTGCCGGCCGCCAAACGCGTGCTGGCCTCGCAACAAATTCAAACGCCGTTTAAACGGCTTAAAATTTTAGTCTCGCAAAATCCCAACATCGGGGGAGTCGGCGCGGCCATGTACGCCATTTACCGCGCTTATAAAGATACCGAAAAATGAAATCATTTCCCTTCGCGCTTGCGCTTGCTCTGCTATGCTATGCCGTTCCGGCCGCGGCGGCCGATCATACACTGCCCCCGCCGGACGGGGACGGGTTTATCTATTTTACGTCCGACAAAGCCTCCCTCCAGCCGGAAGCTAAAGTCGTTTCACTGGAAGGGGACGTGACCGTTATTCAAAAAACCAAAGACGGCAAAACCCGCACCGTAACGGGCGAAAACATCACGCTGGACCAGCTGAACACGCAAATTACGTCCGTCGGCCCGATGACTGTGGAAGACGGCCAAGGCGGCGTGCTGACGGGCGACAATATTACCGTCAACTACACGACCAAAGATTTTTCGGCCCAAAACGTCACGACCGAATACCCCCCGCTGCGAGTGTTAAGCGCACAGGAAATTTCGTCCATTTCCCAAAAAGAAACCTTGCGCGACGCCACCATCACCTGCTGCAACAACCCGGACCCGCACTATACGCTTTCCGTCGGTAAGCTGACGGTGTCCCCCCAAAAGCGCGTTTTCGGCACCAATGCCGTGCTGCGCCTGGACGGGTTCCCGGTGTTTTATTTGCCGGTGTTTTGGCGCTCGCTGGCCTCCCAAAAACCGTGGACGACATACGTGGACTTTACCCAAAGCAACAAAACCGGCTTCGGCATTTTAACGTCTACGGTGTTTCAGCCGGTGCTTAATTTGCGCCCCAAATTAAATTTGGATTACTACACCAACTCCGGCTTTGGTTTTGGCGGCGGCCTGACGGCGGTGGAATCCCCCACGCTGCGCGGAAGCGGCGAAGTATATTTTATTAACGACCAGGCCGATACGGACGACACCCGCTCCTTAAACAGCAGCAAACGCTGGGGCGTGCAGGGCGGCTACTGGTGGGAAATGTACGACTCGTCGGACCATTTCAATAATCCCACGGGCGCGCTGTACCAATTTCAAACCCAGTTCCGTATGGTGTCCGACCCATACTTCTACGATACGTTCTTCCGCGGCAACCCGTACATCTTTATGCCGGACCAGGAAACCAACTTTTCGCTCTCGCGCCAGACGCGCCGCTCCACCCTGCGCGTAAGCTACCAGCAAAAAGACATTTTTGCCATGGACCGCAAAGAATTTATGGCCGAAACCCGCACCCTGCCGGAAATTAAATATATGCTTTTGCCGTTTAACGACCCGTGGCTGAAAGCCTCCCACCGGCTGGAAATGGATTTCAACAATACCTCCACCTTGCAGTACAAAAACGATATGCCCAACGAAGAAGGCCCCTACCAGCGCCAGGCACACGCCAAGTGGACGTCGGAAAAAGCCTTCCGGATGAGCCGTTTCTTTACGTTCACGCCGTCCGTATTTTACGACCAAACCGTCACCTTTGCCGACGCCAACCACAATAACCAGGACGCTTGGGTGGCCCGCGTGGGGACGGACCTGAACTTGCAAACGCACTCATTCTTGGGCACCACGGACTTCGGCTACCAATTTACCAAACGCCTGTCCACCGGCACGCTGTCCACGGACCGCATTTCGCCCGATAAAGGCATTGAAGCCAACCGCCTGTACATCAACAACTACTACCGCCCCACCTTCAACACATACGTGCGGTTCCAAACCGGGTTTGATTTGTCCGACTACGCCTACGACTTGCACACCGGCCTGGGGTATGAACAAAATTGGGACCATTTAAAAACCCGCATTGAACCGTTCCTGCTGGAATGGGGATACAACTCCCCGAACGGCTTGTTTAACTTTTTCATCCAGGACCAATACGACCTGGAAGAAAAGAACATCAACTTTATTGCCCAGTCCAACTTTATTTACAAAAACCAAATCATCGGGTTGGGGCTGAACAACTTTGCCGACTATACGGACCCCAGCTCCCTCTACCAAACCGATTCGGACCGCTACACCCTCACCACCACCTGGGGCATCCGCCCGCCCAGCGGCAAATGGTTTATGGACCTGGGCATAGACGCCGTGTTTGAACCCCACAGCGTGGTAGGGTTTAACAAATTGTTCCGCTTTTCGTACGACTTCCACGACGCCCGGACCGAATTTACCATCCGGGACCGCAACAACAACCTTTCTTTCGCCTTCCGCATCAACATTTTGTGCGGCGGCGACAAACGCGCCCAAGCCCAAACGCCGGAAGATACCTATTGGTATCCCTGGCGCAGCCAAGGCGATTTGAGAGATATGTAAGGAGTTTTAAAAGTATGCCCAATCCGTTGATGTACCACAAACAGGGGTGGATAGAAGTAATTTGCGGCTGTATGTTTTCCGGCAAGACCGAAGAACTCATCCGCCGCGTGCGCACCGCGCTGATTGCCAAACAAAAAGTGCAGCTGTTTAATTCCAAGATAGACACGCGCTACGGCATAGACAGCATCACCAGCCACAACCAAAACAAAGTGGCGGCCACGTGCGTCAAAAAGGCGGAAGAAATTTTGCCGCTTGTACAAAAAGACACGCAGGTCATCGCCATTGACGAAGTGAACTTTTTTGATAAAGGCATTGTAGACGTGTGCGAAAAATTGGCCAACGCCGGCAAACGCGTGATTGTGGCCGGCCTGGATACCGATTACCGCGCCGAACCTTTTGAAGTAACGGCCGCCCTGATGGCCAAGGCCGAATACGTAACCAAAAACCTGGCCGTATGCACCAAATGCGGCAACCCGGCCAGCTTTACGCAGCGCATCAGCAAAGACACCAAACGCATTGTGGTGGGAACGACGGACGCCTATCAGGCCCGCTGCCGCCGCTGCTACAAAAAGCCGCGCCCTCAAAAATAAAAACATCATTCCGCAGGGAGCGCAGGCGCCTTTTGCACGGGCCGGCCGAATTTGCTTTTAGCCTGCCCCAAATAAGTTATAATGTGGTTATTCTCATACGTCTTGGACGGAGGAAATACAATGAGCACTTCTGTTTATGCCGGGTTTTGGAAACGCACCGCTGCGTTTATTATAGACGTTATCCTCGCGGCTGTACCGCCGGTTGTCATCGGTATGCCGCTGTTGTTCTGGCAGTTCTACCAATTGGCCCAAGGGGACGGCACGGACGCCGCCGCCGCACATATGATGATGATTATGGGGCTGGCGGTGCTGATACAGGTGTTGGGGTTGCTGTCGTTCTGGCTGTACTTTGCTTTGCAGGAAAGCGGCAAACACCAGGCCACGTTTGGCAAACGGCTGTTTAAAATAAAAGTCGTCGGCAAAGACGGCGGCCGCATTACGTTTGCCCGCGCCACGGGGCGCACTTTTGCCAAACTGGTATCCAGTATGATTTTTTACATTGGGTTCATTATGGGCGGCTTTACCAACCGCAAACGCGCCCTGCACGACTATATTGCGGAAACCTATGTGGTGTCCGCCTCCGTGCAGCCCGGGGACGAACTGCCCGATACGCCTTCCCACCCGTGGTGGCTGGTATTTGTCAGCGTACTGATGTTGGCGTTCTTTGGGCTGTTGTTGCTGGTTAATATTGCCGCCACCCAACTGCCGCTGATGCACTCGTATGCCGCGGCGGCGGCTTTGCAAAGCCTGTCCACGCAGGATTTGCCCTACGGCACGCAAACCGTAAACGGCGTGACGTATTCCATATCGCCGGACGGCTACCGCGCAACGTTTGCCGTGAACGGCACGGATTACACGCTGTACCTGGCCGACGAATATGACGACGTTTGCTGTGTGGAAACACCCGGCACCGACTGCAGCGTAATCGGTATGAACGTCTGCGAATAAACTTTTGTTTTACCCCAAAACCCCGGCCCCTGCCGGGGTTTTTTATTGCGCTCTTTTGCCAAAAGCAGATCCTTTTCGGGCCCTTCCAACAACCAAAAGCAGTCGTGCCCCACACGCCCTTCCGAAAACCGTTTAAGGGCGTTCTTTCCCGCTTTTAAAACGCCCGCAAACCCTTTTAAATTCGCCGCCTGCGCGCTTTTCGTGCCTCCGCCATATCCGAATATCTCGTGTTGAAAACGTGCCTTATCGGGCCTTTTGAATGGATTATGGCCCGTCCATTTGCGCACTCGGGCTGTCAAAAAGTCGTTGTCGGTCTCCAGCCGGCCGCGCAACGCGCTGTTGGCTCACGGGGCGCGCCGGAACAACAGCCTGCGGGCAGACAACAAAAAAGGACGGGCCTTTTATGGCCCGTCCCGACATAGCAGAAAACGACTTAAAAACTCCAGTGCGGCGTGAACGAATCGCCCTTCAAGTCCGCCAGCAAGTGCGGGGCGCTGCCGTCCATATCCATCAGATACAGCTGGCGTTTGCCGTTGCGCGTAGTGGTGAAAGCGATGAACCGCCCGTCGGGGGACCAAGTGGGGTCCTCGTTGGAACCGGCGTCCGTCGTCAAGCGGCGCAGTTGGGTGCCGGTCAAGTCCACCAGGAAGATATCCATCGGATGATACGGCGATTCCCGTCCCGAAAATACAATCCACTCCCCGGTGGGCGACCACTGGGGGCTGTCGGACCAGTTGAACGTTTTGGTCAGCGGGCGGGTTTCGCCGGTGGCCAGTTCCATCACGTAAATCTGCGGGTTGCCCGCGCGGTTGGAAACGAACGTAATGTATTTCCCGTCCGGAGAGAACGACGGCGAACCGTCCACCGAGGCTTTGTGGGTCAAGCGGGTTTTTTCGTGCGTTTCCAGGTTATAAATATAGATGCTGGGGTTGCTGCCGCCGGAGCTGGTGAACGCCAGGGCCTTGCCGTCGGGCGATACGCCGCCGATAAGCGACAGGCCGCCGCGGATAATGACCGGAGCGATTTTTCCGGCGCGCAAATCAATGGCAAAGATATCGGGGTTTTTGTATTTGTACGTGGTGTAGAAAATCCGCCCGTCTTTGGACCAGCGCGGCAAGATGGAAATGCTCTTGTCGTTGGTCAGTTTTTGCAAGTTTTCGCCATCGTAATCCACCACGTAAATTTCTTTATGGCCGGTGGCATTGTTGGCAAAGGCAATTTTGGTATCGGCAATGCCGCGTTTGCCCACCAGGGCCGAAACGATTTGGTCCGACGCAATATGCGATAAACGGCGCAGGCTGCTTTCGGTACCTTTAAACGCCTTGGCAAATACGGCCGTGCGGGTGGAAATGTCGTAGACGTAAATTTTAATGGTGTAGTACGGCGCCGCATAGGAAATATCCCCCGCCAGCAAATATGTGGCGCGGGCGCGGCCCCATTGGGTAAGCGTTTCGTTCAAATTTTTCGGGTCAAAGGCGGGGCCGTCTTCGGTCACGTCAAAATAGCGGGCAAACAGCAAATCCGCGCGCATCACGTCGCGCACTTGCACGGCAGCGGCCTGTGCCTGTTCGGCCGTATAGCGGAAAGGCGGCATACCGATAGCGGGCAGGCGTTTGTCCCCCACCGACGTAATACCAATGTACACATCCGTTTTGGGCTGCGCGGCCCAAGCGGCGCAGGAAACTGCCAGTACGGCCAAGACACTAAAAAGAGAAAACAGTTTTTTCATGAAAGGTCCGTGCGTGACGGAACGCACTTATTTTAATTTTTTAAGTTCGGCCTGTGCGGTTTTGGCCTCGGGCGCGGAAGGAAAGTCCTGCACCACGGAGGTTAAATACCGTTTGGCTTCGTCGGTTTTCCCAAGCGGCACAATGCTAAGCGCATATTTCAGCCGGGCGGCCGGAATCAATTTGCTTTTGGGAAATTTTTGCAGCAGCGTAGCGTAGGCAATCGCGCCTTGTTTGGTTTGCCCGGCGGCGATGTACGCATCGCCCATATACATATAGGCCTGTTCGGCGTTTTCGCTGTCGGGGTATTTGGAAACGTACAGTTTAAAACCCATCGCGGCCGGTTCGTAGGCGCCTTTGTCCAAATGGCTTTTGGCTTCGGCAAACAAGTCCGAGGGCAAGAGAGCCGTCTGCTGCTGAGATGCCGCCCCTTCTGCACTGCCCGAAGCGGGCCGCAGGGTGGCGGTTAAATCGTCCATCTTGGCGGACAGCTTGAAAAACTGCGCGTCCACCTGCGAAAGATTTTCGTTGGAAACGGACAAATTGCGGTTTAATTCGTCCATTTTACTGGCCAGTTCGGCCTGGTTGGATTGCATTTGCACAATCGTGGCGTTTAATTCCTGCAGCTGCAGTTTAAGCGTGCTCATATCGCGTTCGCTGGCAATGCATCCGGACAACAGAAAGCCCGAACCTGCCATAAAAACAAGTTTGGTAACGTTTTTCATAGAGATTCGGGCTCCTTTCTTAACAAAACATCAATTAGTTGACTTTCAACAACGTGTCAGCTCTGCGGTTTTTGGCCCAGCAGGACTGAGTGGCTTCGTAGCAGACCGGTTTTTCTTCACCATAGGAAACCGTGGTGATGTTGGCAGCCGGAATACCGAGGCGCACATAGTAGGCTTTTACTTCATCGGCTCTTTTTTGACCGAGCGCAATGTTGTAAGCGATGGTGCCTCTGTCGTCGCAGTTACCTTCAATGGTCACTTTGTAGGAGGCCACGTCGCCGGCAGATTTAATCGCCTGGGCGTTCGCTTCTACGATTTTGCGGGCATCGGCGGACAAGGTGTATTTGTCCAACGCGAAGTGCACCACACCGAGGGACACTTCCTGGGCAGGAATAGATTCCGCAACCGTGGTTTCTTCCAACACCATTTCGGTGCCGGTACCGGCGGTCAAATCGGCGTTGGCGTCATCTTTCACGTTCTTTTTGCAGGCGGTCAAGCCGGCAGCCAAGGCCAAAACCAAAACTACTCTGAGTAAGTTTTTCATTTCTTTCTCCGTTATAGATTTTTACTTCTACACATAAATGATACCAACTTTGCGCCCTTGGGTCAATGATGAGGGAGCCAAGTTTATGTGTAGTTTATTGTAGCCTATTTTGCGCGTTTTGGGTATATTTTTTTTGTATTAATAATGCCCCGCCGCGCCGCAAAAAAGCCGGCCCGAGCGGACCGGCTTTTTAACACAAACGAACGTTGCTTACTGGGCCAGCAGTTTGTTAAGCAGTTGGCTGATGAGGCGCGGGTTGGCTTTGCCTTTGCTCATCTTCATCACGGCGCCCACCAACGGGCCGACGGCGGCTTTGTTGCCGGCCTTAAAATCGGCCACGGCTTTGGGGTTGGCGTCTATGGCGGCTTTGGCCCATGCTTCCAGCTGGCCTTCGTCGCTCACCTGCACCATGCCGCGTTTTTCCACCACGGCGGCGGGAGCTTCGCCGGTTTTCCAAATTTCGTCAAACACTTCGCGCCCCTGTTTGCGGTTAATTTTGCCGCTTTCCACCAGTTCCAGCAGTTCCGCCAGGCGGGCCGCCGGGATAGGCGATTCCTGGATTTCCTTCTTTTCGTTGTGGAGCATACCCAACAGGTCGGTTTGAATCCAGTTGGACGCGGTTTTTAAAGACACTTTGCCGCTTTTGGTGACGGCTTCAAAATAATCCGCAATTTCGCGCGAGCTGGTCAGCACGCCCGCATCGTAGGCGGACAGGCCGGCCTTCATAAAGCGGGCTTCCTTGCTGGCGGGCAGTTCGGGCATGCGGGCCTTTACGCCTTCCAGCCATTCTTTGGAAAGCACCACCGGCGGCAAGTCCGGCTCCGGGAAGTAGCGGTAGTCCAACGCGTCCTCTTTGGAGCGCATCGGCTTGGTGACCAGTTCTTCTTTGTCCCACAGGCGCGTTTCCTGTTTTACCTGGCCGCCGCCGTTTAAAATTTCGGTCTGGCGGGCAATTTCGTAATTCAGCGCGTCGCGCACGGCTTTAAACGAGTTCAAGTTTTTGATTTCCGCACGCGTGCCGAATTTTTCCTGCCCTTTCGGCCGCAGGGAAATGTTCACGTCTACGCGCAGTTCGCCTTTTTCCATATCGCAGTTGGACGCCCCCACCCAGCGCATCAGGCGTTTGATTTCGGTCAAATAGGCATAGGCTTCATCGGGCGAGCGCAAATCCGGCAGGGACACAATTTCCAACAGCGGGCAGCCGGCCCGGTTGAAGTCAATCAGCGAGTACGTCCCCTCGTGCGAAGATTTGCTGGCGTCTTCTTCCAAGTGGGCGTGGTGAATGCCGATTTTTTTCTTTTGCAAATTGGTTTTGGGGCCAAACGTAATTTCAATGGAGCCGGCCCCGTTGATGGGTTCATCGTATTGCGTGATTTGATACCCTTTGGGCAAATCGGGGTAGAAATAGTGTTTGCGCGAGAAGGACGAGTATTCGTTGATTTGGCAATTCATACTCAGCCCGGCGCGTACGGCCAGCTCCAGGGCGCCTTCGGTCAGCACCGGCAACACGCCGGGGTGGCCCGTGCAGACGGGGCAAATAGCGGTGTTGGGCTTGGTGTCCTCGCCCACACCGTTGGGGCAAGTGCAAAACAGTTTGGTCTTGCTGGCGAGCTGGACGTGTATTTCCAGCCCGATAACGGGTTCAAATTCAGTGGTCACGATATT
>CALUZE010000042.1 GCA_944325235.1 uncultured Elusimicrobiales bacterium
GATATGATTTTGTCCACCCCGGCCACAAGGGCCAAAGGGCCTAACCAGCCGTGGGACTTTGGGCGCATTCGGCCAATATCCCTTGGCAGCAGGTTAGTATATCGGCCGCCGCCTGTTCCGGCGTTTGCGCGGGCAATAGGGCGGCTTTTTCGGGGGCGGGTAAGGCGGCCGCCAGGGCCTGCTTGTCCGCCACATACACGCCGGTGCGGGCATAATGCGCGGCTTGCAACGCAAAAAATAAACTTTTGCGCAGGGCTTGGAGGAAATTCTCCGTCAACTGGCCGTGCACCCACGTGTGCACCAGCGCGTGGTACACCGTTCCCGCGCCGCTTTGGGCCGCCAAACGGGCGTCCCGGCGGGTGGGCGGCGGCAAAAGGCCGTCTGCCGTGCCACAGAGCCAGCGGGTATCTTGCCCGAATTGGAACAGTTCCGCGCGGGACCAGTTTTTAAGGTCGTCCTTTCCCCCCAAAAATCCGCATACCGGGTGGGAAGATGCGGGCATTTGCGCCAAAACGGCTTTGTAGGCCGCCAGGTCGGCCGGGGTCAGTTCATTCAAAATGACTACGGCGTCTATATCGCTTTGGGCGTGGTAGTCCCCCCGCTTAAAACTGCCCTGCAAGCCAACGGCTTGTAGGCGCGGGCCGAAAGCATTTTGCAGGCGGGCAATCAGTTCCTTCATCCAGGCGGTTATATCAAAAGACATCGGATACCTCGGGTTATGTAAAAACAAAATCCCCGGGGAGGTTTGTTTCCCCGGGAATTTATCGTGCTTGGAAACTATTTGAGCAAGGCTTTTCTGGAGAGTCTTACTTTTCCGTTATTGTCAATTTCCACGCATTTTACTTCTACAATGTCGCCGAGTTTTAACACGTCTTCGACTTTGTTGATGCGGTGTTTTTCAATTTCGGAAATGTGCAACAGTCCGTCCTTGCCGGGCAAGATTTCCACAAACGCGCCGAAGGGCTGAATGGAAACCACTTTACCTTTGTAAATTTTATTTACTTCGGGTTCGGCAGTCATCATTTCAATTTCGGCTTTGGCCTGGTCCAAGCGGTCGCTGTTGGCGGCGGCGATGGTTACGATGCCGTCTTCGGCGATGTCAATCTTGGCTTCGGTCGCTTCGGTGATGCGTTTAATGTTCTTGCCGCCGGGGCCGATTAAGGCGCCGATTTTGTCCACCGGGATGCGCATTTTGTAAATAATCGGGGCGAAGCGGGAAATGTTCTTTCTCGGTTCGGCGATCGTTTTTTCCATGTGATCCATAATGAACATGCGGCCTTTGGTGGCTTGAGAAATAGCCTGGCGCAAAACGTCCAGCGGGATACCCGTTTTGAGTTTTACGTCCATCTGGAACGCCGTGATACCCTTGCGGGAACCGGTCAGTTTAAAGTCCATATCGCCCAGGTGGTCTTCCAGGCCCATAATATCGGAAAGCACTACAAATTTGCCTTCGCCGGAGATGGCGCCCATGGCAATGCCGGAGCAGGCGGATTTCATCGGTACGCCCGCGTCAAACAACGCCAAGGAACCGCCGCACACGCTGGCCATAGAGGAAGAACCGTTGGATTCCATAATGTCGGACACGACGCGAATCGTGTACGGGAATTCTTCTTCGCTGGGGATGAGCGGCATTAAAGCGCGGCGGGCGAGTTCCCCGTGGCCGATTTCGCGGCGGCCCGGAGAGCGGTCCGGTTTGCATTCACCGGTAGCAAAACCCGGGAAGTTGTAGTGCAGCATAAAGCGTTCGTAGGTGGTTTCGTCCAAGCCTTCCACCATTTGCTGGTCGTCCGGGGTGCCCAGGGTGGCAACCGCCAGGGACTGCGTCTGCCCGCGGGTAAAGAGCGCGGAACCGTGGGCGCGGGGCAGCAAGCCGACCATAGAGCTTAACGGTCTGATTTCGTCGGGTTTGCGGCCGTCCACACGCACGCCTTCGTGCAGTACCAGGTTGCGGGATTCTTCGTACATGATGTTTTCCAGCGCGATGCCCGCATACACGGCGGCATTTTCGCCGTAGTTCGGGGTCAGTTCTTCGGTGAACGAAGCTTTCAGCTGGGCAACCTGCGTATCGCGGGTTTGCTTATCGGAAAACGCATGCAGAATTTTTTTGGCTTCTTCGCGGAATTTGCCGTTGGCAAGGTCAGCCACTTCCTGCGGCAGTTTTTCTACAACATATTCAAATTTCGGTTTGCCGGCCATTTCGCGCAGCTGCATTTGGGCCGCGCACATTTTGTCAATTTCCGGCTTGGCGATTTCCATCGCTTTGATGATGGCTTCTTCTTCCACTTCTTTGGCGCCGCCTTCCACCATCAAAAGCCCCTGCGCGGAACCGGCAATCACGAGGTCCATATCGCAGGTTTCTTGTTCAGCTTTGGTGGGGTTGACGATGTATTGCCCGTCCTTGCGGCCGATGCGCACCGCGGCGACCGGTTCGTTGAACGGAATGGAAGAAATAACCAGCGCGGCGGACGAAGCGAGAACGGCCAATACATCGGCGTCGTGCTTGTCATCGCTGGAGATAACCATCGCCGTTACGTTGGTTTCGCAAGCGAAACCTTCCGGGAAAATCGGGCGGATGGTGCGGTCAATAATGCGGGAAGACAGCGTTTCTTTCTTGCTGGCGCGGCCTTCGCGTTTGAAAAAACCGCCGGGGATTTTGCCCGCGGCGTAGGTTCTTTCTTTATAATTGACGGTAAGCGGAGTAAAATCGGAAATACCGGGTTTTTGCTCCTTGGTGGAAACGGCGGTGGCCAGCACCATCGTTTCACCCATCGTGGCGACTACGGCGCCGTCGGCTTGTTTGGCGATTAGGCCCGTTTCCAGCTTAATCGGCTGGTTGCCCACGGTCACTTCCACGTTGCGGATATCAAATTTATGATTGAAATTTTGCATTAGAAGTTATTTCCTTAATTTGAGTTCTTGGGTGACTTTTTGGTATTTTTCAAAGTCGGTTCTTTTCAAGTAAGCGAGCAGGCGTCTTCTTTGCCCGACCAGCTTGTTAAGCCCTCTTTCGCCCGCAAAATCTTTCGGGTTGGCTTTGAGGTGGTTGGAAATATACTGGATGCGTTCCGTGATGAGCGCAATCTGCACGGCGGCGGAGCCGGTGTCGTTCGCACTCGTTTGGAATTTGCTGATGATGTCTTTTCTGTCTTGCATGGAAAGTACCATTGTATTGTACACTTAGATTGTAATCTGCCGACCAAGCATTCCTTATCCCAAGGGATACCGAGCCGGAGGCCAATCTTCTCCTGTTTTAATTTTTTATACTTCGTAAAGTACAGTTTATTATACCAAAAAATAAGGACAAAGAACACACGCCCGTTCTTTGTCCCTTTCTTATGTATATAGTATAGCAAAAAAGGCGGCGGAATGGTCCCGCCGCCTGCCAAAACAACCGCTTGCGCAATTATTTTTGGGGCTGCTGACGCATAGGGTGCGCCGCGGCCAAGCTCTTGCGCAAGGAAATCCAGCGGGCGTTGTTCACGTCCAGTATCAAAATATCGTGCACGGCCCGGCCGGAAGCGGACGTCTTTTCTACCGCCAGGGCGTAATAACCGCTGCGGCGCGACGTGGTGTGCAATACCAGCACTTCGGTGGCGGAGCCGGCGGACATAAAATTTTCTTCTGCGGGGCCATTTTTCCACACTTGCAGCAGTTCTTCTAAGGAGTTTGCCGTAAGGGGCGCAAACCGGCGTTTGGTTTGCGGATAAAGGGCTTTGAGTTCTTTTTGCACTCGCTGCAAATAGATAATGTTGCGCGTGTCTGTATGGTCCGGGCGGTAATATCCCGTAACATAGCCGCGTTCTGCGCTTTGGTTAAAAATTTGGCGTTCTATCTTGTTGGAAAGCACTTGCTGCTGGGCAGGATTCAAAATTTCGCTGGCGCGTTTGCCCAATACAGGGGATACTTTGGCCCCTTTTAAAGGAAACGAAGGGCGAAGAACCGGGATAATCGCACCGGTTTGGCTCCAGGCAGACACCCCTTTTGTAACCAATCGGGCCGTTTGCGAGAAAGCCGGAAGTTCGGTGCATAGGGCCAAGCCCAGACCGGACACAACCACGAGGAACCGTCGTACAAATATTGTCGTCATAATAAGAACTCCTCCTTGGCTACATATTATCAAAAAACCGCACGTATGTATACTTTTTTTAAAAAAAAACGTCCGCCCGAGGGGTGCGGGCGGACGCAGGGTGTTCTTGTAGGAGGTTTAGAAACACACGTTAAAAAACATAGCCCAAATAGAGCGCGGCGTAGAGTTCCGTATTGTAGATTTCCACATCGGATAGCGTATGGAAATCTTTAAATTCCTGGCTGATCCACGCGAACTCACGGTCCAGGCGCTGTTTTTTAATCAGCTGGGTGTTTAAGGTTTCTTGGGTTAAAGTTTTCATACAGCGCCTCCTTGTGTTAAGTTGTCCGGCTTGTTATTAATAAGATACTTTTTCAGACGGTAAAATAACAGGGCCCTTGGTCCCACCCCGCACGGGAATTTGGGCCCACTTTTGGGTCCGCAAACGGCCTAATTTTGTTTTTCCTTCGGGCCCAGGAACTTTTGGGCCTTTGGGCCCATAGACCAATTTTGATATACTCATATATATGAATGTTTCCGCCCGCGCTTTTAAAAAGCCGCCGCTTACCCGCAGCGAAATTGTGGCCCTGCTTTCGGGGGCGGACAGCCGCGCGCTTTTCCAAACGGCCGACGAAGTGCGCCGCCGGTTCGTGGGGGACGCCGTATACCTGCGCGGGCTGATAGAATTTTCCAACTATTGCAAAAACGATTGTATGTACTGCGGCATCCGCCGCTCCAACAAACAAGCCTCCCGCTACCGCATGACGCCGGACCAAATTGTGCAAACGGCCGAAAAAGCCGTGCAATACGGCTACAAAACGGTGGTGCTTCAATCGGGCGAAGACCTGTGGTTTGACGCGGACAAAATGGCCGACATCGTCCGCCGCATTAAACAGCTGGGCGCCGCCGTAACGCTCAGCCTGGGCGAAAAAACGCGTGAGGAATACGCCGCCTACCGCCACGCCGGGGCGGACCGGTATCTGCTGCGCATTGAAACCACCGACAAAGCCCTCTACGAAAAACTGGACCCGCAAATGAGCTGGGACAACCGCGTGCGCTGTTTGGAAGATTTAAAAGAACTCGGCTACGAAGTGGGCTCCGGCTCGCTGGTGGGGCTGCCCGGGCAGACGGTGGAAAGCCTGGCCGAAGATTTATTGTTTTTTAAATCGCTGCCGGTGGATATGGCGGGCATCGGGCCGTTTATCCCCCACCCCGATACGCCGCTGGCCGCCGAAAGCGCCGCAGGGCATTTGGAACTTTCGTTAAAAATGATGGCCGTGATGCGCCTGATGCTGCCGGACATCAACATCCCGGCCACCACCGCGATGGAAACGCTCCACCCGCAGGGGCGATTATTGGCCTTGCAGTGCGGGGCCAACGTGATTATGCCCAACGTCACGGCGGAAACCTTCAGCCGCAATTATGAACTGTATCCCGGCAAACCGCACCCGGCAGCGTCGGCCGCCGCCGCGTGGAAAGAGCCGCTGGCCTCCATCGGCAGAACCGTGTCGGACGGATACGGTTTCCACGGCGATTATTTGAAAGAACACCCCGGCCGTTTTACTTTTTAGCCGCCCTCGGCAAGAAAAAATTTTCTTTTCTTTCGGAAATGTATTACAATATAGAGGACCAAACGGACATTCCGTCCGTTACTCTGTTATTTTTATATTGGAGAGACGACCGCATATGGTAAAAAAGACCGTTAAAAAAGCGGCAGCAAAAACCGCCGCGAAAAAGGCCGTAAAAAAAGCAGTAAAATATGTCTACTCGTTTGGAGCGGGTAAAGCCGAAGGAAACGGCAAAATGAAAGAGTTGTTAGGCGGCAAAGGCGCCAACCTGGCGGAAATGGCCGGCCAGTTAAAACTCCCCGTCCCCCCCGGTTTCACCATCACCACCGAAGTTTGCACCTATTATTGGAATAACAAACGCACGTATCCCAAATCCTTAAAAGCCGACGTAGAAGCGAACCTCAAAAAAATTGAACGCGAAACCAAAAAACAGTTCGGTTCCGAAAAGAACCCGCTGTTGGTGTCCGTCCGCTCGGGCGCGCGTGCTTCCATGCCGGGTATGATGGAAACCATTTTAAACATCGGTCTGACCGAAAAAACCATCCCGGGTATGATTGCCAAAACCGGCGACCCGCGCTTTGTGTACGACGCGTACCGCCGCTTGATTATGATGTATTCCGACGTAGTAATGGAAAAAGCCGCCGGCATTGAACCCAAAGACGGCGAAGGCATCCGCAAAATTTTGGACGGGATGATGGAAGAACTCAAGCACAAATTGGGCGTGTCGGACGATACGCACATCCCGGCCGAAGAACTCAAAAAACTCTGCGGCGAATTTAAAGCCACCGTCAAAAAAGTCCTCAAAAAGGACTTCCCGGACGACCCGATGGAACAGCTTTGGGGCGCTATCGGCGCGGTGTTTGCCTCCTGGAACGGCAAACGCGCCATCGCCTACCGCAACATTGAAAACATCCCGCACGATTGGGGCACCGCCGTCAACGTGCAGACGATGGTTTTCGGCAATATGGGCGACACCAGCGCCACCGGCGTGGCCTTCACGCGCAACCCGGGCAACGGCGACAGCCACTTCTACGGCGAATATTTAATCAACGCCCAGGGCGAAGACGTCGTGGCCGGTATCCGCACCCCCTCGCCGATGAACAAGTGGTCCACCAACGCCCACTCCAAACACCTGCCCACCCTGGAAAAAGTAATGCCCAAGGTGTACAAAGAATTGGACGCCATCCAGAAAAAGCTGGAAAAACACTTCCACGATATGCTGGATATTGAATTTACCATTGAAGACCAAAAACTCTGGATGCTCCAGTGCCGCGTCGGCAAGAGAAACGGCACCGCGGCCGTGCAGATGGCGTTGGATATGGTAAAAGAAAGACTGATTTCCAAAGAAGAAGCCGTCCTGCGCGTAACGCCTGCGCAGCTGGGCGAACTTTTGCTGCCGGCCATTGACCCCAAGGCCGAAGCCGGCGTCACGCCGATTGCCAAAGGGTTGCCTGCGGGCCCCGGCGGTGCGGCGGGCCAGATTGTGTTCAACTCGCACGACGCCATTAAACTGCAGGAACAGGGCAAAAACGCCATTTTGGTGCGCGAAGAAACCAACCCCGAAGACATTGAAGGCATGCGCGCCGCGGCCGGTATTTTGACCCAGCGCGGCGGTATGACTTCTCACGCGGCCTTGGTGGCGCGCGGCTGGGGCAAATGCTGCATCGTGGGCTGCGGCGAACTGGAAATCAACCTCAACGCCAAAACCGTCAAAATGGGCGGCAAAACCTTTAAAGAAGGCGACGAACTGACCCTGAACGGCACGAAAGGCAACGTGTACGAAGGCGCTTTGAAAATGCTGGAAGCCGGCGAAGGCAACAAAAACCTGACGGCCTTCCTGGCCCTGTGCGACAAAGTGCGCACCCTTAAAGTACGCGCCAACGCCGATACGGAAGACGACGCCATCAAAGCCCGCAAATTCGGGGCCGAAGGCATCGGGCTGTTCCGCATTGAACATATGTTCTACGGCAAAAATTCCGACAAGCCGCTTTTCATCCTGCGCAAGATGATTCTTTCCGGCAACGAAGCCGAACGCAAAGCCGCGGTGGAAGAACTCTTCCCGTATATGAAGAAGGAAATCAAAGCCACGATGAAAGCCATGGCCGGCTACGGCGTGACGGTGCGCCTGATGGACCCGCCGCTGCACGAATTTGTGCCCACCCAGCCCGAAAAACAGGCGGAACTCGCCAAAGCGCTGGGCATTACGATGGACGTATTTAAGGACCGCGCCGCCGGCCTGCACGAAGTAAACCCGATGATGGGGCACCGCGGTATCCGCTTGGGTGTGACCTATCCGGAAATTACCACCATGCAGTCCCGCGCGATTTTTGAATCCGCGGCCGAACTGATTAAAGAAGGCGTCAAAGCCCAGCCGGAAGTGATGATCCCGCTGACCTGCGACGTCAACGAAATCATCAGCCAGAAGAAGCTCATCCGCGCCGCGTACGACGAAGTGGTAGCCAAGACGAAAGTCAAAAAGCTCAACTTCTCCGTGGGTACGATGATTGAAATCCCCCGTGCGGCCGTGCTTGCCTACGAAGTGGCGCAAGAAGCGGACTTCTTCTCCTTCGGCACCAACGACCTCACGCAGATGACCTTCGGTTTCTCGCGCGACGACATCGGTTCCTTCCTGCCCGAATACTTAAAAGAAGGCATTTTGGAAGCCGACCCGTTCCAAACCCTGGACCAGCGCGGTGTGGGCATGCTGATTGAACACGCCGTCTGCGAAGGGCGCGAAGCCAAACCGAACCTCAAAATCGGTATCTGCGGCGAACACGGCGGCGACCCGGCCAGCGTGGAATTCTGCCACCGCGAAGGGTTCACCTACGTGTCCTGCTCCGCGTTCCGCGTGCCGATAGCCCGCTTGGCTGCTGCGCAAGCCGCCGCCAAGGACGTGTTGGCCAAAAAACGCAAATAATAAGATTAGCTGCTATGGGGCTTCCCTCTCTTTGGGGGAAGCCTTTTTTATTTGCTTTTACTCCCCTTTTGCGGCCTGGTAGCCGGGGCGGCAAGTGCGGTTTTCGCCCCTTTCCCTTTCCGACGGAAAAAGGTTGACAATTCCCCTTTATTTAGCTAAAGTAACTTCTACGTTGGGAGGATGTATGCTTCTACTGGTACTTCTTTTGCTGTTAGTGGCCGCCTGGGCCTTTTATGCATCTTTCCGTCCGGTAAAGCGCGGATTATACCAGGGCGTCAATCCCGCTATTGTCAAATTTTTAACAACCGAGCTCAACCGCTTTCCGCTGCACCAGGCCGTTTTCCAAAACGATTTCCACGCCGTAGACCGGCTGCTTGCCCACTCCTATACCCTGGATGTGGAAACGGACGACGGGCAAACCCCGCTGCATATTGCGGCCCAATGCGGATTGGACGGAATGTGCCGCCACCTGATCAAGCACGGAGCGCGGCTGGATAAGCTGGATAATTTCGGCGGTACGCCGCTGCATGCCGCGGCCGCCTGCCAAAGCGGGCTGACCGTCATTAAAACGCTGGAAAAGCACGGCGCCGACCTGCACTTCAAGGACTCCGCCGGCCTCACCCCCCGCGCCGTCGCGCGCAAATACAAGCACTATAAAATCGCCGCCTATTTAAAACTCCGCGGCGCCTAGGCCGAACGGTTCCTTTTTGCCTAGGACCTTTTTCTCCTTCCCACTGGGCCCAAAGACCCTGGTTTTTGTCCTCCTAAACAGGCATACTGTT
>CALUZE010000043.1 GCA_944325235.1 uncultured Elusimicrobiales bacterium
TTAAAAACGATAACGAAATCGTCAACGTGATTACCCAGGGGTACGCGATTGACCGCCAAAAAGGCATTATCAACCCATAAGGAAGGGAAGGCGCGCTGTTGGAAGTGGACGTACACATCACCACCGGTTCTTCCACCCATTTGAACAACCTGGCCAAAGCCATTCAACGCCCGGGATACAAAATTGACGGAACCTTTTACGGCCTGGTGCCGCTGGCCGATACGGTGCTGACGCAGGAAGAAAAAGAAATCGGCGCTTTGATTTTGGACTTGGGCGGGGAAACCATGTCCGTCGGCATTTACATAGACGGCATTTTAAAGTTCTCGCGGGATATCCCGTACGGCTGCGATTTAATCACCAGCGATTTGTCCCGCCTGCTGCACACCAGCCGCCAGAACGCCAAAGAAATCAAAGAAAAATACGGCGTTTCCTTTCCTACCTTTTTGGACGAAGAAGGCGAAATTCCCGTGCCGTCCTTGGACGGGCGCAGCACGCACAACATCAAAAAAAGCTACGTGCTGGACATTATCCAGCCCCGCGTGGAAGAACTGATTGAACAGGTGGAGCAATGTGTGGAAAGCTCCGGCTACAAAAACTTCCCGGTGGTGGGCGTGGTGACGGGCGGCGGTTCGCTGATGCCCGGCATTACGGAACACTGCGTAAACATTTTGGGGCTTAAAGAAGTGCGCCGCGGCGGCGTGCAGCGCGATTTAATCACCAGCGACGACGAATTTTTTGACCCGCTCTACAGCACCGCCATGGCGCTGGTAATCTACGCGTCCGACAATGCCGCGTACGACGATTTTTCCGGCGGCGCGTACGAAAAAGGCGGCTCGTTCTTCAGCAAATTGGGCCGGCTGTTTAAAGGCGTAGATATTTTTGGCGGCTGAGGATAGCAACTATGAAAGATTTATTTATGCCGGCCGACTTGTTTGAAACCAAGAAGGCCAAAATAAAAGTAATCGGCGTCGGGGGCGGCGGCGGAAACGCCATCAACCACATGGTCAGCTCCGGCCTCAAAGACGTGGATTTTATTGCCGTCAATACCGACGCGCAGGATTTGCGCCGCAACCGGGCGCCTTATTTGGTGCAGGTGGGCGAAAAAATCACCAAAGGGTTGGGCGTCGGCGGCGACCCGGAAAAAGGCAAAAAAGCGGCCGAAGAATCCGAAGAAAAACTAAAACTCATCATCGGCCAGTGCGATTTGCTGTTTATCACGGCCGGGATGGGCGGCGGAACCGGCACGGGGGTGGCGCCGTATCTGGCCAAACTGGCCAAAGAAATTTACGGCGACGATTTGCTGGTGATCGGCGTAGTGACCCGCCCGTTTAATTTTGAAGGCTACGTGCGCGAAAAACAGGCCGATGAAGGCATTAAGGAAATGCAGAAATATGTAGATTCCATGATCATCGTGCCGAATGAAAAACTGTTTGACAACGTGGACCCGGAAACTTCTTCCAAGGATGCGTTTAAAATGGTGGATGAAGTGCTGCTGCAGGCCGTAAAAGGCATTTCCGAAGTCATCACGCAGCCCGGCGAAGTAAACATTGATTTTAACGATGTGCGCAAAGTGATGTGCCACTCGCACAAATCGCTGATCGGCATTGGCGAGGCCAGCGGCCCCGGGCGCCATTTGCAGGCGGTCAAAAAAGCCATTTCTTCGCCGCTGTTGGAAAATGCCGACATCCGCGGCGCCAAAGGGTTTATCGTGCACTTCTCGGCCGAAGAAAACCTGACGCTTTTGGAACAGGGCGAAGTGATGAATTTGATTCGGCAATATGCCAGCAATGATTCCATTATTATGTTCGGGTATTCGTATGACTCTACGTTAAACGGGATGTTTAAAGTAACGGTCATCGCCACCGGCTTCAGCCCCGAAAAAGCCAGCGTGTTCAACGCGCGCCGGCCGCTCCCGACGGAACTGACCGGTGTGGGAACGCCCAAAAAAACGTTGACGCAAGATGTGTTCGCTTCCTTTGAGCCGTCCAAATCTCCGGTGCCGGAGGATGCGATGTTAATACCGGCGTATTTGCGCCGCAAAAAAAACCGGTCGTAAAAGGAGAAAAGTATGGCGGTAGGATTGCAAAGTTTGTTAAGGACGGTCGTAGACAACAAAGCCAGCGGGTTGCACATCCGCGGCAACTCCAACGCGTATGTCCGCTTGAACGGGCAGATTAAACCCATTGACGACAGTTTTGTTTCCAACGACGAAGCCAAAAAAATGGCCTACGCGTGCATGGGGGACCGCGAACGCAAAATTTTTGAACAGTACAGCACGGTGGACTTTTCGCTGGATGCCAAGTCCTACGGGCGTTTCCGCTTTAACGTATTTCGCCAGATGGGCAAAATTTGTATGGCGGTGCGCCACATTCCGCTCAAAATTCCTTCGTTTGAAGATTTGCACCTGCCGGGCGACATTTTGCGCAAAATTGCCGAAGACCGCCGCGGGCTGATTTTGGTAACCGGTATGACGGGCTCGGGTAAAACGTCCACGCTGGCGGCGATGATTGATCATATCAACAAAACCCGCGCCGGCCACATTTTGACGATTGAAGACCCTATTGAATTTATCCATTCCGATAACCGCTGTATCGTCAGCCAGCTGGAACTGGGGGTGGACACGCCTTCCTACACGGGTGCGTTGCGCGCGGCCATGCGCCAGGATCCGGATGTGGTGTTAATCGGCGAATTGCGCGACGCGGAAGTAATGAAAGCGGCCATCAGCGCGGCGGAAACCGGCCAGTTGGTGTTGGGCACGATGCACACCGTCAACGCCACGCAAACGCTGGCCCGCTTGGTGGATGCCTTCCCGGTGGAACAGCAGGACCAGGTGCGCCTGCAGCTGTCCGAACTCGTCCGCGGGATTGTCTGCCAGCGCCTCTTGCCTACGATTAAGCCCGGTATGCGCCCGGCTTTGGAAATTTTGGTTTCCACGCCGCAGGTGCGCAAACTGATTTTGGAAAATAAACCCAGCGACCTGTACAAGATGATGCAGGGCGGCGAATTTTACGGAATGAACACGTTTGACCAGTCCTTGGCGCGTTTGTACAAAGAAGGATTTATTGATTTGGAAACGGCGCAATCCGCCGCCACCAGCCCGGACGCCATTATGTTGGCTATCCGCGGGGTAACGGGCGGCCTGGAGGCGATGACGGAATAAGTATGCGCGTAAACGGAATGTTGATTGCCATTGACGGAACGGCCGGAACGGGCAAGTCTACCGTCGGAAAAGCGATAGCGGCCAAGCTGGGTTACGGTTTTTTGAGCACGGGCGAAATGTACCGTGCACTGGCCTATAAAGTGTTTGAAAAACACATCGTGCCCGAAGATCACGACGCCGTATTGGCGGCGGCGCGCCAGCTGCACTTTACGTTTGTGCGCCAGCCGGATGCGTCGCTTAAAATGTATGTGGACGGCGAATACCTGGGCGACAAATTGCACCTGGAAGAAGTGGGCAATGTGGCCAGCCGCGTTTCCACCAACGGCGAAGCCCGCCGCGTACTGACCGAAAAAATGCGCGATGTGGGCGACGACGGCGGCATCGTAATGGAAGGGCGCGACGTGGGAACGGTGGTGTTCCCGGATGCGGAAATGAAGTTCTACCTGGACGCGTCCGCCGAAGAACGCGCCAAACGCCGCTTTAAACAGCTTAAAGAGGCCGGCCAACACGCCAATTACGACGAGATTTTGAAACTCATTCAAGAACGCGATTACCGCGATTCGCACCGGGCGGTCAGCCCGCTTAAACCGGCCGAAGACGCCGTGATTATAGACACGTCCTCCCTAAATTTGCAGCAGGTAGTGGACGCCGTCTGGGAGAAAATCCAGCATTATGCTGCTTAATTTGATAAAATTAATAGCACGGATATACTTTAGGGTTTGTTACGACTTTAAAGTAGAAGGCTTGGAAAATATCCCCAAAACCGGTGCTTTGCTGATTGCCGGTAACCACCTTTCCAATGCGGATCCGCCCGCCATCGGCTGTTTTGCCGGATTAGTGCGCGATTCGCGCTTTGTGGCCAAAAAGGAACTGTTTTCGGTGCCTTTGCTGGGGTGGTTTTTCCGCCGCAGCGGCTATATCCCGGTGGACCGCAAACGGATGATTGGCGATTTCGGGGCGCTGCAGGAAGTGTTGCACGCCTTGGACAGGGGCGAAAGCGTGGTGATGTTCCCGGAAGGGACGCGCAGCCGCACCGGCCAACCGCAAAAGCCCAAAAGCGGCATTGGTTTTTTGGTCTATAAAACAGGGGCGCCCGTGCTGCCGGTGAAAGTGCAGGGCACTTTCGGCTGGCCGTGGGTACGCAAAATTCGGGTAAAATTCGGCACGGTGATGCACCTGCAAAAGGACCCGTCGCTGGAACCCAAGGCACAGTACAAACAATTTGCAAATCAAATAATGGATGCAATAAATTCTATAAATATCTAACGGAGGTTACGCAGTCCTCCCCGTACGGGAAAGACTGTAATAAGGACTTATGACGACAAACGAAGAAATCAAAAATACCGAAGACACAATTAACGAACAAGAAATGACGATGGACCAGTTAATTGCGCAGCAAGAGTCTTTATCGGAGAAGCTGTACAAAAAAGAAATTGTGGATGTACCGGTTGTACAGATTAATCAAGATTATATTTTAGTGGATACCGGCGCCAAAAAAGAGGGGGCCATCGCCGTGTCCGAATTTGCCGGTAAAACCCTGCCGGCCGTGGGCGATACGATTTCCGCCGTGCTCGTAAAACGCGGCTCTGACGAAAGACCGGCTATCCTGTCCCACAAAAAAGCGTTGGAATCGCTGGGCTGGGACATTTGCAAAAAAGCCTACGAAGCCAAAGAACGCGTGAAAGGGACGATTGTTCAATGCGTAAAAGGCGGTTACATTGTGGAAGTATTTGGCGTAAACGGTTTTATGCCGCTTTCCCTTTCCGAACTGCACACCGCTTACAAACACTACCTGCCGGTAGGGGCCAAAATCAAAGCCCAAATTGTTGAATTTGCCAAAGAAAGACAGAAACTTATCATCTCCCGCAAACAAGTGCTGGAAGAAGACGAAGCCGTCCGCCGCGCGCAAGTGCTCAGCGAAATTAAAGAAGGCGATGTGCTGCGCGTAGTCGTTTCCAAGGTGGACAAGGACAAACTGTTCCTGCGCTTCCACGGGATTGAAGGCGTGGTGAATTTGGACAATATCGCCTGGAAAGACCCGGAAACCGCTTTGACCAATTACAGAAGAGGCCAGCGCTTGAAAGCTAAACTTTTGGCGTTGGACAAAGAAACCCCGAAATTGGAATTCGGTTTGAAACAGCTGTTCTTGAACCCGGCCGATGCGTTGAAACGCCGCTATCCGTACAAGAGCTCCGTGAAAGCGGTCGTCACGAAAGTGGACGCCGAAAACGGGGTGGAATGCACGATTGGCAAGAACAACACCAAAGGTTTCATCAGCCCCTTTGAAATGGGCCGCGATTTTTCCGCCAAAGAAGGCGACACCATTACCGCCTTGGTGGTGGGTGTAAATCCGGAAACTTTCACGGTCAACCTGTCTGTCAAGAAATACGACCAGGTGCAGAACCGCAAAGTGGTTGCCCAATATTTGAAACAAGCTCCTCGCCCGACCTTAGGTCAGTTGCTGCAGGACTCGTTTAAAACGGACAACAGCGAAGAAACCAAATAAGTTGGCTATTTATAGAATCACAAATCCCGGCATTTTTAAATGCCGGGATTTTTTTGTGCCGGTCCGGCAGGCGGCCCATAGGTTGCCCGTGGCGGGGCGGCCGGTGTGCCCAAGCAAAAAGGGGAACAGGTGTGTATGGGGGCGGGTTGCCGGGTGGAAAAGACAGTACGGCAAATGCCGCTCATTTTTCCCGCAGGTGTGGCAGCGTTGCCCGCTGCGCGCGGGGCTTCATCCGCAGGAAGACCGCAGGTGCGCCTTTGTCGGCGGTGCAGGTGCAAGGGGCTTGCGGCGGGCTGGGGGAGAATTGGGAAGTTAGGTTGCCGCTGGCCCGTGTTGGGTACGCCACAAAAAAAGCCCGCCAAGAGCAGGCGGGCTTTTGGGGACTCAAAAAGGGCTATTCCCGGTGTCTTTCCGTAGAGTGCTGGCAGTTGACGCAGTAGCGGGCAAACGGCAGCGCTTTGATGCGTTTTTTGGGGATGGGTTGGCGGCAGTATTCGCAAATGCCGTAGATGCCTTTGTCTATTTTGCGCAGCGCCGCTTCAATCTGTTCAATGGTGCTGTGGGCATTGCCGGAAAGCTCAAATAAAATTTCTTTGTCCAGGCTTTTGCTGGCGTCGTCAATCGGGTCGCCCACTTCGGCTTCGGGCATATCCATATTCTTTTTGTCTTTCAGGCGCGCGGCGGCATCTTCTTTCAGTTCCAAGAGATGTTTTTTAATTTCTTTTAGTTCCGCGGCGGTCAGCGCCTCTTTGTTTGTCTTCTTAATAACCATAAAAAATACCCCTGCTGGGAAAATTATGCGTCGGAAAAAGGGTGCCTTTTCCGGGCACTGTTTGATTAGTTTAGCAAAGTAAAATATCTTTTTCAACCCCCATTCTGCCGGCGCGGCCCAACAGTACGCGTAGAACAATGCGCTTGCTAATTGTTATAATAACAAATAGGCAAATTTTCGGAGAATCACATCCTATGAAAAAAATTTTTACCCGCCCGATGGGCGAGCTGGTTACTAAAAACCCATTTGTTGATAATTACAAAAAGATGTGGCCGTTCGTAAAGCCGTACTGGTTCCGGGCGATGCTGGGGCTTTTGCTGGCGCTGCCGGTGGGCGCGCTGGACGCGACGGTGGCGATGTTTATGAAGTCCTACACCGACGACGTCCTCGTAGCCAAAAACGCCACGTTTGCCGCGTATATTCCGCTTTTAATTATTGCTTTCGTGCTGGTGCAAAGCGTGCTGACGTATCTGGTGAAATACTTAAACTCGTGGGTCGGCAACAAAATTACGCTGGACGTGCGCAAAAAACTGTTCCGCAAGCTGCTCAGTATGCACAGCGGCTATTTTGACACGACCGACTCCGGTTTCATCATGCTTCGCTACAACAACGATGCCGACACCGCCTGCAACGGATTAATCAACAATTTGCGTATGATGGTCACGCGGGTGTTTTCCAGCGTGACGCTTATTTTTGTATTGTTCTACAACTCTTGGCAGCTGACGGTGATTGCGGTGGGGGCGTTCTCGGTGGCGGGGGCGCTTATTTTTATTGTGCGCCGCAAGCTGGAAGAACTGGTGCGCAACACGGTGGTCATCAACTCCATTGCCATGCGCGCCTATAACGAAATGTTCAACGGCAACCGCACCGTGGCCGCCTACAACTTGCAGGACGACCAGGAAAGACGCTTTAACCAATTGATGGATGACGTATTCAACCTGAATATGGGGATGGTCAAACATACGGGCTGGCTGTCGCCGGTGATGCATTTTATCGTGTCGCTGGGGTTGGCGTTGGTGTTCTGGCAGAGCAGCTCTATGATTGTGAACGGTACGATTACCAGCGGTAACTTTACCTCGTTCGTGGCGGCCCTTTTGATGCTCTACACCCCGGTCAAAACGATGGGGGACAATTACGTGGACATCAAAAAAGCCTTCCTGGCCATTGACCGTATTTTTGAATTGTTCGCCTTAAAAACCGAAATTTCCGATAAGCCCGGCACGGTTACGCTGACGGGAGTGCGGAAGGATATCCGCTTCAACAATGTGTCGTTTGCATACAAACCCGGCGTATACGTGCTCAAAGACATTAACCTGACGGTGCCCGTGGGCACTACGGTGGCGTTGGTGGGCAATTCGGGCGGCGGAAAATCCACCGTTGTCAGCCTGTTGCCGCGCTTTTATAACGTAACAAAAGGCTCCATTACGATTGACGGCGTGAATATAGAAAACTTTACGCTCAAATCCCTGCGCGACCATATTTCCGTGGTGTTCCAGGATAACTTCCTGTTTACGGGCTCTATCCGGGATAACATTATGATTGGCCGCCCCGGCGCCACGGAAAAAGACTTGCAGGAAGCCGTGAAAAACGCCCACTTGGATGATTTCATCCGCACGTTGAAAGACGGCCTGGATACGGAACTGGGCGAACGCGGGCTGACGCTTTCCGGCGGGCAGCGCCAGCGCGTAGCCATTGCGCGCGCGTTTATCCGCCAGGCGCCGATTGTTATTTTGGACGAAGCCACCAGCGCCTTGGATAATAAGTCCGAAGCCATTGTGCAAAAAGCGTTGGACAACTTGACCAAAAACCGCACGGTGTTTGTGATTGCCCACCGCCTGTCCACCGTGGTAAATGCGGACAAAATCGTGGTGCTTAACGAAGGCCACATTGTGGAAGAAGGCACGCACGACCAGCTGCTGCAAATCCCCAACGGGGCGTATGCTTCGCTGTACAATGCACAGTTTAAACACAAGGCGCAGCACGCGTAAGCGTGCGGGTTGTTTTGCTGACGCTCCGCCCGGCCGGGCGGGGCGTTTTTTATGGGGAAAAAGCCAAAAAAGAGCCCTCCGCATTTATCCAACGCGGAGGACTCATCTAGTCGACTCTTCCATGATTACTCACTTATCCCTCTGGCAGGTTTTGTTGCCAGTCAAGAGGTTTGAGGTACCGCCCGGCACCTGAAGCCGGTTGCCCCGTCCCATATCCTCAGCGAACTCCCGCTACCCTCAGGTAGCAGGCCCGAAGCTTGTGAAACGGCCTTCGCATCCCGGGCACTCCTGCCCCGTACGGCTTATTCCCCAAAGAACCCTTTTTTCTGCACTTTCGGTCTAAGGGCCGCCACGCTCTTCGCGCCCGCGCACCCGTCAACTCGCTGCAGTTAGCATCCGATCACGCCGCCCAACATCATCAGGAGGGGCTGACGCGCCGGGGGAGTTTTCTGCACAACCACCCACCGGGGATATTGATAGTATAATGGAATTGCGACGAAAATCAAGTATCGGGCTGTGTGTCTTCCATTTTGCACACGGCCACCCCAAGCGGAATTACCTGCTGGGGCAAGAAAGTTCCGGCCTGCTCGTCCTGCTCGGTATAGAGCACCAGGCGGTTTTTTTCGCGCCGCGCCCGTTTGACGGTATACCCGTCCGGCGTTTTAAATAACATCAAAGTTCCTTCCTGTAAATCCGTTTCCGGGCGAATAAAATACAAATTTTCTTTGCCGGTCGGCCCGTCCTGCACCAAATATTTGGTCCCTTTGGCGTAGCGCAGCGGAATGGTCCACCATTCGGCCACGTCGCTTTCGTTGTATGCCGGGTATTGTTCCGGCGCATGCGTCAGCAGCGGC
>CALUZE010000044.1 GCA_944325235.1 uncultured Elusimicrobiales bacterium
AAACTTATTATTGCGATTCCGGCGATGGACACCATATTAACAACAGCGGCTGCAAAGTGGAAGAAGATTTGCCCTCTTTAAGTGTACCGTTGTTTGTGTATAAGTATGCGGCGGGTTGGTACTGGCGTGACGTTGGTCCGTTGAGCCAAGGTTGGGTGTGGACGGAACAATGCGGTTGGCCGGATGGCCATTGGACGGATGACACGAGCTGTGTGCATGGGTTTGGTTTAGACGCTTCCGGTGCCAAACAAAAAACCATTACGTGCGGCGACTGTAAATATAACGTGGAGTTATCGACTGACTCCAGCGACGAAGAATGGGGCAGCAGCTATTGCGACGGACGTGCCTTCTAGTTTAGTATAGATAATTAAATGGAAAACCCCCGTAAACACGGGGGCTTTCCATTTTATATGTATTTACACAGCACAAACTACTTGAATGCAATAAGCACGGGGGAACAATCCAGTGCTGTATGGCAACTGAGTGGGGCCTTTGGCCTGGGAAAGGATAAATACCCTGAGACTTCTCTGCGAAAATATTCCAGGAAGCGTGCCTAGAACAATCAGACAATGCAAAAAGTGAAAACAAAAACCCCGCTCGTTAGAGCGGGGTTTTTGTGTCAAAATAACCTTACAGTACGGAGAGGTATTTTTCCAATTCGTAGCTGGACACGTGCGTGCGGTAGTTGTCCCATTCAATGTCTTTGTTGGCAATGAATTTGTTGAACGTATGTTCGCCCAGCACTTTGCGTACCAGTTCCGAATGGCGCGTGCAGTTCACGGCTTCATACAGGTAGGCGGGCAACGTATCAATGCCGCGTTTTTTGCGTTCTTCCGGCGTCATCTGGAAGATGTTTTCTTCCGTCATGGCCGGCGCTTCCAGCTTGCGTTTGATGCCGTCTAAACCTGCGCCCAGCATTACGGCAAAGGCCAAATACGGGTTGCAGGCCGGGTCCGGGAAGCGGCATTCAATGCGGGTGGCGTTGGGCTTGCCCTGTTTGGCTTGCGGGATGCGCACCAGCGCGCTGCGGTTCTTGCGGCCCCAGGCGATGTAGGCGGGGGCTTCAAAGCCCGGCACCAGGCGTTTATAGGAGTTTACCCACTGGTCCGTAACGGAGCAGATTTCCTTTACGTTGGCCAAAATGCCGGCAATGTAGTGGCGGGCGGTTTTGGAAAGGTACAGCGGGTCTTTGGCGTCAAAAAACGCGTTGGAACCGTTGGCAAACAGCGATTGGTGCACGTGCATCCCGCTGCCGTTCACGCCGGCCAGCGGCTTGGGCATAAAGGTGGCATACATCCCGTTTAGCGCGGCCACTTGCTTGACGACCGTGCGGTAGGTGATGACCTGGTCGGCCATTTTCATCGCTTCGTCGTAGCGCAGGTCAATTTCGTGCTGGGAGGGGGCCACTTCGTGGTGGGAGTATTCCACGTGGATGCCCAGCTTTTCCAGCATTTGCATCGTCTGGCGGCGTACGGCGTAGGAAGAATCCAGCGGGATGGTGTCAAAGTAGCCGCCGCAGTCCAGCGTTTCGGGGTGTTTGTTGTCTTTAAAATAGAAGTATTCCAGCTCGGGGCCGACCATAAATTGATCAAAGCCGGCTTTTTTCATTTCGGCCAGGTTCTTTTTTAAGATGTAGCGCGGGTCCCCTTCAAACTGTTTGCCTTCGGTGGTTTTAATATCGCAGAAGAAGCGGGCAATCGGCGCGCCGGTCAAGTCGGGCGGGAACATCTGGAATGTGTCCAAATCCGGCAGGGCCACCAGGTCCGATTCATACAAGCGGGCAAACCCTTCCACGGACGAACCGTCAAACCCCATACCTTCATTCATAGCGTATTCAAATTCCCGGTACGAAAGAGAGAGCGACTTTAAATTCCCCAAAATATCCACAAACCACAGCTTAATGATTTGGATATTATTGCGTTCGGCCGCCGCCAAAATTTCTTTAATTTTTTCCTTTTCTTCAGCATTTCTTTGAATCATAAGTCCTCTTGTTGGAAGCGTATAGATTCGGGTACAGGGAGCAACCAACAATTTTTTATTGTACATTTTTTTGGCAGGTGCGGTATATTATTTTTTGGCAGGCAAAAAAGGCATAAAAAACCCCGCCTGGTCAGGCGGGGTAAAAAACTTATTTGTTTTCTTGAGTTTTGGGGGCTACGGGCGTGATGCGCGTTTTAAAGCGGCAGCGGTGTTCCCCGTTAATCAAGTGTTTGGGATTGTTTAAATCCTTCCCGCAATCGGGGCAGGTGGAGCGGCACGGAGCCAATTCCTGCGCCGGGCATTTTTGGTAGTCTTTCACAATCGGGTTCCCGCAGTAAATGCAGTATTCGGTCTTTTTGGCGGGAGCGGCTTTTGCGCCCTGTTCCGATACGACCTTGTAATAATAGTCCAGCGTGTGTTTGGCATATCCGCCGTGTTCCTCTCTGTCTTTTTGCAGCAAGGCTTCGGCCTGGTGGAGCAAGGCAGGGTCGCGGTCGGGCGTGGTAACGGCTTCGCTCGCCGGCTGGCGGCCGGATTTAAGCAAATCATAGTAATATTCCAAAGTGTGTTTGGCGTAGCCGTCGTGCTCGTCCCGGTCTTTTTGCAACAGGGCTTCAGCTTGGTGGAGCAGTCCTTCTTCGTGGCGTTGCTGCGAGTTTCTCGCGGCTTTTACAATGGAGCGTTCCAACTGGCTGTCATTTTTGGCGCCCAGAGACCATTGCTCGTTGGCGTGCGGGTCGTGCGATTGGGCAAAAGCCGGCGCGGCCAAAACAACTGCGGTTAATGCAACTAGCATTTTAGAAATTGCTTTCATCCTTCCTCCATAAATCGGTAATATTCCTATCTTTCCTTACTTTTAGTGTAGCCAAAATGGACGGGTTTGCAAAGGGCCTTTGGACCCAAGTTTTTTGGAAAAAAAGGCCTATTTTAAAAATAGGCCTTTTTAAAATCCTCTGCCGGTTATTTATGGCAGGTATGCCGTACGCCGTGGTAAAGCTCGTCAATGGAGTATTCCGCACCGCATTTGGGGCAGTAGGAATCTTGGTCGGCTTGTTCCTGGCGTTCTTGTTCCGCTTGTTCTAACGCTTTTTCTTGTTCGGCGTCTTTGGCGCAGAAGGCATTGTAATCGGCCGCGGAGCAGTGCTGACCGGGGCGGAAGCTTTTGCCGCAGCGGTAGCAGGTATGATTTTTGGACGCGTCTTTCGGCGCGGGCAGACACATCACATCGGGGTCTTGCGGGCAGCGGCGGCCGAGGCGTTCATCCGTAATCGGTTCCCCGCAGGTGCGGCATTTTTCGTAATTGGCGTCGTTGTGGGGGTCGCCGCCTTTAAAGTACGGGTTGCGGTTGCTGGGTTGTTCTTTCGGCTGGGATTCGTGATCGGAAAACGCGGCAAAAGAGATGGTCTTGCTGCAATCTTGCAAGATATTCTTGCCCTGCTCTTTTTCCTGGCGTTCGTAGGCTTCTTGGGCTTGTTTGATTTGGCGGATGATTTTATTGCCAAATTTTTGCATATCATCTTGCTTCTTTAACGGAGCGGTCAATTTTTCAGTCAGTTTCGGGCCGTTCCATACCAGGCGTTGGGCATATGCGGCCGGTGCAACGCAAACAGCAACTGCTAACAACAAAAGGACGGACAGTTTTTTCATAGATTTCTCCATTAGTTATTAAAAGAAAGTTTACTGCTTACCTTCAGTATGATAAAAAAACAGGATTTAAAAAAGAGTCTTTGGGCCTATATTATGGCAAAAAAAAGGCCTATTTAAAAATAGGCCTTTTTAAAACCGTTCCCGGCTGCTATTTATGGCAGGTATGCCGTACGCCGTGGTAAAGCTCGTCAATGGAGTATTCCGCACCGCATTTGGGGCAGTAGGAATCTTGGTCGGCTTGTTCCTGGCGTTCTTGTTCCGCTTGTTCTAACGCTTTTTCTTGTTCGGCGTCTTTGGCGCAGAAGGCATTGTAATCGGCCGCGGAGCAGTGCTGACCGGGGCGGAAGCTTTTGCCGCAGCGGTAGCAGGTATGATTTTTGGACGCGTCTTTCGGCGCGGGCAGGCACATAATATCCGGGTCCTGCGGGCAGTGACGATAGAGGCGTTCGTCGGTAATCGGTTCTCCGCAGGTGCGGCATTTTTCGTAATTGGCGTCGTTGTGGGGGTCGCCGCCTTTAAAGTACGGGTTATTAGGAGCGGCCTTCAACGCGCGGGACAGGGTAGTCGTGCATAACGAGGTATAGCCCGCGGCAGCTTTGCAGTGCTGGCCTTTAAAGCGGATTTTTTCGCCGCAGACGACACACGTTTTTTCTTTCGGCGCCGGGCAGCAGAACACGTCCGGGTCCTGCGGACATTTGGTGTATTTGTTTTCGTCGGTGATAGTGCGTCCGCACCAAATGCATTTGGGGGCTTTTTCGCGTGCGGCTTTTACCGAGCGGACCAGCTTGCGGTCCATTTCGGACAGTTGCTTTTTGGAAAACTGCTTGCCCTGCAAACTATTTGCCGATTGGGCAAATACGGGCATGGATACGACTAATGCGGCAAGTACAGCTACAACCCATCTGTGGTTTTTCATGGTATCTCCTTAATATGACAGCTTTTGTTTGTTACGGCTTCTTACCCATACTGTATAAGTTTTCCTATGCCGAGTAAAGGGCCTTTGGGCCTATCCGTACACAAAAAAAGGACCCAGGTTTTGCCTGGGCCCTTTGAAAAAACACTTTATAGCTTATTGGCCAACAATGGTCAGCAACAGTTCAACTGCCAGAATTTGGGATACCCGGTCCGAAATCAAATCTTTAATGTCCGCATTGTTGACGGTGGTCAGGAACAGCATGACTTTGGCGGATTCGAAGTCTATCTGTTTTTCCGAGAAAAGCGTCTGGTTTTTCAGCACGAGCGTCGTCAACTCCTTCAACACCGGGTCCAGTTCTTCCGCCACTTCATCGGACGTCGTTTGAATCTTGTTCAAAATGGCCGGAATTTTTTGTTCCATTAAATTCAAGATGGCTTTGTCGTTTTCGGTCAGTTCTTGTCTTTCGTTATCTTCATCCAGCTGCAGAAGCCCTGCTAAAATAGCGTCGGTCGTGTTTTGAAGGACTTTCTCACTCACCTCTTCATCCTGTACGGCTTCCGCGGCGGCCGAAACGGACTCTTTAATCATCGCGCTGTTGCTGGACGAATTTCCCGCAAAAACGGTCGTAGATAGCGCCATAGCCGTCAGTAAAACTAACAATTTATGTATCTTCATAAATCCTCCCGATAAAGACTTCTGTGTGTTTCCTTCTTTTTTTATCATAATACATCTCATGGTTAAAAAACAGGGCCATTGGACCTATTTTACGGAGAAAAAAGGCCCACTTTTTTGTAGGTCCCGGCGGTTTAGGGCGCCAAAATATACTACAATGTTAAATATGATTATACCTACTATTATTGAAAAGAACGTCGGTTACGACATTTTTTCCCGCTTGCTTAAAGACCGCATTATCTTTGTAGGCGGACGCGAAGGCGAAGTGGATACCGCCAGCGCGAATATGATTATTGCCCAGCTTTTGTATTTGGACGCGGACGACTCCAGCCGGGAAATCAACCTCTACATCAACTCCCCCGGCGGATTAGTGACGGCCGGCCTGGCTATCTACGATACCATGCAGTTTATCAAGGCCCCCATCACCACCATTTGCATGGGCCAGGCGATGAGCTTTGGCGCCGTGCTGTTGGCGGCCGGGTCCAAGGGCAAACGCTACGCGTTGCCGCACGCGCGCATTATGATTCACCAACCCTTAATTTGGGGCGGCGGCATTTCCGGCCAGGTGACGGATATTGAAATTGAATCCAAAGAATTGCGCGACAATAAGGAACACTTGCTGGATATTTTGGCCAAACATACCGGCCAGGATAAAGAAAAAATCCGCCGCGACAGCGAACGCAACTACTATATGTCGGCGCAGGAAGCCAAGGAATACGGCCTGATTGACGAAGTGCTTCCGCTGAAAAAATAACGGGTGATCGTCGAAATTTAACAGGAACGGGCCCCGCGTCCGTTCTTTTTTTTGCGGGGAAAGGCCAACCCAAAAAGCTAAATGCCGCAGCGCAAACCTCTACAAATTTTGCTCCCGGCGTACCCGTTTGTGTATCCCCTGCCGGAGCGGCGGCACTTGAGGGGAAATTCCTCAAAACTAGCAGACTTGCAAAACATTTGCTAATTTTAAAACAATTTGCTACAATTTAGAAAATCAAGCAGCGGGGCTTTTGCGCCACCGCCGCTTTTTTAACCGATTTACCCAATTAAAAAGGGGGACATATGACAGAAGAAATGAACAAAACAACGCTTTCGTTACCGACGGTAGTGCCGGCTGTCGCCATACGCGATGTGGTGATGTTTCCGGGGATGTCGCTTCCGCTTTCGGTGGACCGCGAAAAATCCATCGCGGCGGTGGAGTTAGCGCTCAACACGCCGGAGAAGTATATTCTGGCGGTTTCGCAAAAGAATGCGGAAATTGAGGACCCGAAAGAGTCCGACATTTACCATTTCGGGGTGATTGCCCAAATTACCCAAAATTTAAAAATGCCCGACGGCTCTATGAAAATTTTCTTGCAGGGCCTGGCCCGGGCGCGCGTAACCAAACTGGAGATGAACAACATCACCGGTTCGTGGTTTGCGACGGTGGAATATATTGAAGAGGAAGAGGACGACTCTCCGGTGGTGCAGGCGCTGATGCGCAAAGTGCTGGACGAGTTTGACCACTACGCCCGCGTGTCGCACCGGATTGCCGTGGAGGGGGTTTCCTTCCTGCGCCAGATCAACGACCCGTCCAAACTGGCCGATACGGTGGCTTCCAATATGCTGGTAAAAGCCGCCCAACGCCAGGAAATTTTGGAAGCGGTGCATATTAAAGACCGCTTGGAAAAAATCTTAAAGCTCATCACCAGCGAAGTGGAAATTTTGGGATTGGAAGAAAAAATCCACTCCAAAGTCCGCGCGCAGATTGAAAAGAACCAAAAAGAATACTATTTGAATGAGCAAATGAAAGCCATTCAAAAAGAATTAAGCCAAAAAGACGATTTCCAGAAGGAATTGGACTCGCTTCGGGCCAAAATCAAAAAGAACGGTCTGCCGCCGGCTGCCAAAGAAGCGGCCGAAAAAGAGTTGGACCGCCTGGCCAAAATGGCTCCGTTCTCGCCGGAGGCCACGGTGTCGCGCACGTACCTGGATTGGCTGGTGAATATGCCGTGGAACAAAACCACCGAGGACGTGCTGGACCTGAAAGAAGCCAAAAAGATTTTGGACGAGGACCACTTCGGCCTGGAAAAACCCAAAGAACGCATTTTGGAATACCTGGCCGTGAACAAGCTGACCAACTCGCTGCGCGGGCCGGTGTTGTGCTTTGCGGGGGCGCCGGGCGTGGGCAAAACGTCTTTGGCCAAATCCATTGCGCGGGCCTTGGGGCGCAAATTCGTGCGTATGTCGCTGGGCGGCGTGCGTGACGAAAGCGAAATCCGCGGCCACCGCCGGACGTATATCGGCTCTATGCCGGGGCGCATCATCCAGGGCATCAGCAAGGCCAAAAGCTCCAACCCGGTGTTCTTGTTGGACGAAATTGACAAAATGGGTTCGGATTGGCGCGGGGACCCGGCAGCCGCCTTGCTGGAACTCTTGGACCCGGAACAGAACAAGGAATTTACCGACCACTTTTTGGACGTGCCGTACGATGTTTCCAAGGTGATGTTTATCACGACGGCCAACTCGCTGGCCAATATTCCCAGCACGTTGCGGGACCGCTTGGAAATCATTGATTTTGACGGCTACACCGAGTACGAAAAACACGACATCGTGGACAAATACCTCCTGCCCAAACAAATGAAAATGCACGGCTTGAAAGAAGGCCAGCTGGAAGTAACCCACGATGCGGTGGCCCTGTTAATGCGCGAATACGTGCGCGAAGCGGGGGTGCGCAACCTGGAACGCGAAATCGGTTCCTTGTGCCGCAAAGCCGCCAAGATGATTGTGGAAGGCGCCAAAAAAGTGACCGTCACGCGCGAAAATCTGCACGATTTCCTGGGCGTGCCGCGCTACTCCAACTTTGCCACGGAAGAAAACGGCGTCGGTATCGCCACGGGGCTTGCCTGGACGAGCGTGGGCGGCGAAACGCTGTCCATAGAAGCCGCCAAGCTGCCCGGCAAAGGCCAGTTGATTTTGACGGGTATGCTGGGCAACGTGATGAAGGAATCCGTCCGCGCGGCCTTGACCTATGCCCGCAGCCGCGGCTATGGCGAAGGCATTGACTTTGACAAAACGGACTTTCACATCCACTTCCCGGAAGGGGCCGTGCCGAAAGACGGGCCTTCCGCCGGCAGCGTAATTACCACCGCCTTGACCAGCTTGCTCACGGGTCTGCCCGTTAAAAAGCACCTGGCGATGACGGGCGAAGTGACCATCACGGGCCGCATTTTGCCGGTGGGCGGCATTAAGGAAAAATTCCTGGCCGCGTACCGCGAAGGGGTAAAAACCATTCTCTACCCGCACACCAACGAGAAAGACGTTTCCGAAGTGCCGGAACGCGTGCGCAAGGAGATGACGTTAATCCCCGTCAAACATATGGACGAAGTGCTCCCCTTGGCGCTGGAAGGCTGGGCGGAATTTGCGGCCAAACTGGCCAAAAAAGCCAAACACAAAAAGTCCGCCAAGCACAGCAAAGCGGCCAAACATACGGCTAAAAAGGCGTCCGTATCCCGCGCCAAAAAGGCGGCTAAAACCGTCCGCAAGGCGCACGCCGTAAAACCGGCCAAGAAAGCGGCCAAACCCGCCAAAAAGGCCGTTTCGGCCCATAAAGCCAAGGCTAAAAAGCGCAAATAAGCGCGAATGAATATAAAAACACCCCGGGCGTTTAACCCGGGGTGTTTTTTGCACAAGTATTTAAAATTTAGGCTTTGGAACTGTCAAACGAGCGGTGGTTGATGAACCGTTCCGATTGGTCCGTGGCCCAGTTGAGCTGTTTTTCCAGTTCCAGGGCGGCGGATTCCATTTCTTCGTCCGAGCGGACGTATACGGCTTTGCCGTACGTCAGCGCCGTCTTGCCAAACGGCAGGGGTACGCGCATTTTGTCCCACGAGCCCACTTTAATTTTGTGGCTTAACGCCGTGCCCACCGGCACAATGGGCAGGCCGGTTTTAAGCGCCAGGAACAAAATGCCGTGCTGCACTTTGTAGA
>CALUZE010000045.1 GCA_944325235.1 uncultured Elusimicrobiales bacterium
GAAGTACAAGTGGTATTGCCCATCTAAAAACACTTCACCTGCTAGTACCAAAGGCCCAGCAAACGCTGGGCCTTTTGGCCCTCGTCACGGGAAAAGAGGAAATATAAAATATATGTATATGAAGAAACTGTTTGCCCTATTCTTTTGTTTTAACCTGATTTCTGCCGCACCGCTCGCGGCGCAAAATTATTTAAAATCCGGCCGCCCCGCCGCCGAAGCGGCTTTGTCCAAATCCGCCCCCAAAGCGCTCCCACGCGGGGGGAACTTTACACAAGCTTTTCGCAACATCACGGCCAAAACGGGCCAGCTGTTAGACCGCACCGCCCGCATCGGCCGCCCCAACAACGTGCTGAAAAACTCCGCCAAAGCGTCTGTTTCCGGCCAGAAATCCTCCTCAGGCAAGAAGACGCTTGCCCAAGCCATCCGCGCACAACTGCCCCAGCACAACCACGCGCAAATGCCTTCGCGCATCGCGCCGGACGAACACATTTTTCAGGCCATAGCAGAGGGGGACGCGTCCGTCCGTTTTTCCGGCACGGTGTTTGCCGTAGAATATAACGGCAAAAAAGAAATTTACGGCGCCATTGCCACTCACATCGTTCCTTCCGAAGCGGACGATTATTTGGGCGTCAGCCGCCACTTTACGGCCGTGGTGTACCACAAAGGCAAACCCGTTTCCATCCCGGCACAAATTGTGGCGTCCTCGCCGGTGAGCATGCTGGATATTTCGCTGGTTAAATTTCCGGACGACAAAGAAGCTTTACTTAAACCGCTGTCCCTGGGCACCGTGCAAGACGGCGAAGTGCTCTACACCATCGGCTTTGCGCAAAGCCGCTTTCGCTACATTCCCAACCGCAAAGTAATTGCCAATTTGCCCTTTTCTATCCGCACCACCATGCCGCTGCCAAGCAACCAACGCTCCGGCCTGTGCGGCAGCCCTTTATTAAACGAGAAAAACGAACTCGTGGGCATTCATACCGGCAGCTCGTTCAACCCCAACCGGGATTATTCCTTTGCCACGCCCTCCCATTACCTGCGCGACTTGGTGGCCGCCTACCACAACAAAGGCATTTCCAAAATTGCGTTTTATGTGGATGAAAACATTGCCATCCGCCTAAATTCGGACGAATACGTCACGTCCATTATGTTGCTGGACGAGTTTGGCCACGCCTTGGCGGAAGAAAACATTTCCTTCCGTTTCTCGCGTTCCAAGGTCAGCACCATGCTCAAAGAGTATCCGCAGGCCGAATTTTTGAAGCTGACCACGAAAACCGTCCATTGGACGCCCGACGGAAACGCCCTGTTGGTCACGCGTGATTGGTTGGAAAAAACGCCTTCCAAAACGTATTTTTACGATTTAAAAGACGACAAGCTCATTCACGTAGAGGAAGAATAACCGCAAACAGCCTGCCGACGTCCGCAGGGGCCGTTGCCCGGCCGCTTTTGTGCAGAGCAGAGAACCGCAGATTATAAACTGAGGGAAATTACCGACGAAACATTTCTCCATACCGTCGGATTTACGCACCAACGGTTTGTTTCTATTCCCAAACGCGACATTCTGCACATTTTGCCCTACTCTGTTCATACGTCTATGCCGCTGGGAACGCCGCGGCCTGTGCGGAAGCCCGGTTTTAAATGATAAAGACGAATTAATCGGCATTCATACGGGCAGTTCCATTGAGTCGCCTTTTGACCATAATCCCGCCCCATCCTATTCTTTCGTCACGCCGGCGCGCTACCTGAAAATGCTGGTGGAAGCCTATCATCACCCCGAGCAGGCCCAAATGCCCTTTTATATAGATAATACGCACTTTATTTCCTTACACCCCACCGAATATGTAACAGCCTACCGCCTGTTGGACGCCCAACGCCAACCCCTGGCGGAAAAATGGATAAAAGGCCGCTTTTCCCATGCGGATTTGAGCAACACCCTTGCCAAATACCCGCAGGCTGCATTTTTGCAGCTGACCACCAGGCGGAGCGCCTGGTCCGACGGCGGCACAGCGTGGGTGGAAAACACCGCCCCGGACGCCACATTGCCGCAGCAAACCTACCTCTACGATTTACGTCAGCACCAACCGGTGCGCTGAATGCCGCGCTGGTTTGGGCAAACGAAAAAAGCTACAATACCCCTATGACTTCCGTTGACCGCGTATCCCGTTGCCTGGCCGAGTTCGGCCTGGCAGACCGCCTTATCACGCTGGACCAATCCAGCGCCACGGTGGCCTTGGCCGCACAGGCCTTGGGCTGCCCCGAAGCGCTGATTGCCAAAACCCTGGCGTTTGAATGCAACGGCTCGGCCTTGCTGGTGGTGGCCGCCGGGGACGCCAAAGTAGACAACCGCAAATTTAAAGCCGTCTTTGGCACCAAAGCCAAAATGCCGGCCCCGGACCAGGTGGAAGCGTTAACCGGCTTTCGGCCGGGCGGCGTGTGTCCGTTTGCCCCCAAAGAAGGGGTAAAAGTGTATTTGGACGTTTCCTTAAAACGGTTTGAGACCGTCTACCCGGCGGGGGGGAGCGGAAATACGGCGGTGAAACTTTCGCTGGCGGAACTGGAACAAGTTTCCCGGGCGGAAAAATGGGTGGACGTATGCAAAGGCTGGCAGCCCCAAACGCCAGCCGCTTAAGGCGAATGCAAAATTGCCGGATATACGAACGCCGCAAAAAATTGTAAAATATATCAGAAGTAAAAAATCTATGGAGGATGTAACAACTATGATTAAAGTAGGTATTAACGGTTTTGGCCGCATCGGTCGTTTCGTATTCCGCGCGGCGCAAGAACGCAAAGATATTGAAATCGTCGGTATCAACGATTTGTGCCCCGTGGACTATTTGGCTTATATGCTCAAATACGATACGATGCACGGCAAATTCAACGGCACCGTGGAAGCGGACGTTGCGAACAGCCAGCTCATCGTGAACGGCAAAAAAATCCGCGTAACCGCCGAAAAAGATCCGGCCAACTTGGCTTGGGATAAAGTGGGCGCCGAATACGTAGTAGAATCCACCGGTTTGTTCCTCACCCAGGAAAAAGCGCAAGCCCACATCAAAGCCGGTGCTAAATATGTAGTTATGTCCGCTCCTTCCAAAGACGCCACCCCGATGTTCGTAGTGGGCGTGAACGAAAAGACCTATGTAAAAGGTACGCAATTCGTTTCCAACGCTTCCTGCACCACGAACTGCTTGGCTCCTATCGCCAAAGTGCTCAACGACAAATGGGGCATTAAAGAAGGCTTGATGACCACCGTACACTCCACCACCGCCACCCAGAAAACGGTTGACGGTCCGTCTATGAAAGATTGGAGAGGCGGCCGCGCTGCTTCCGGCAACATTATTCCTTCTTCCACGGGTGCTGCTAAAGCTGTGGGCAAGGTAATTCCGGAACTCAACGGCAAATTGACCGGTATGTCTATGCGCGTTCCTACGTTGGACGTCTCCGTGGTGGACTTGACCGTCAACTTGGCTAAACCGGCCAAATATGACGAAATCTGCGCCGCGATGAAAGAAGCCGCCAACGGCGAACTGAAAGGCATCTTGGGTTACACCGATGAATCCGTTGTGTCTTCCGACTTCTTGGGCTGCCCGCTTACGTCTATCTTTGACGCCAAAGCCGGTATCGCCTTGACGGATACGTTCGTGAAAGTCGTGTCTTGGTACGATAACGAAATCGGCTACTCCAACAAAGTGCTGGATTTGATCGCCCACATGGCTTCCGTCAACAACAAATAACTCTAACCCGGTTAGAAAGCGGGCCCTTCGGGGCCCGCTTTTTTTGTGCCTAAAATTTCCCGCCTCCCGACGGAAAATAAAATCCTTTTGTTCTGCCTGCTAATCTTATATAATATCTAAAAGCATACGGGAGGATTTATGAAAAAATTTTATATTCTTTTGCTGGCCGTTTTATGTGCGGCCTTGCCCGGTATGGCCGCCGCGGCCGATACGCCGCTGATGTACGTAAACGCGCAAGCCGAAGTGCGCGTAAAGCCGGACCGCGCCGCCCTGACGTTTGGCCTGTACGAAAAGACCGACAACCTGCGCGAAGGCGCCCAAAAACTAAATGCCTTATCCCGCCAGGTAACCGACTACCTGCACAACCGCGGCATTGAGGACCGCTTTATCCAAACCGACAGCTTGCGCATTCAACCCGTCTACACCAGGCAAACGCTCACCGCCAAAAACGGCACCAAAACCCAGCAGGAAATTCTCCGCTACGAGTTGAACCAAACGTTCACCGTCACGCTGGAAGACCCGACCCAATACGAAGACGTCCTGTATGCCTTGCTGGAAATGGGCATCAACCGCGTGGAAAACGTGTCGTTCTATTCCACCCGGCTGCGCCAATACCGCGATGAAGCCCGCCGCCTGGCCGTGCAATACGCGCGCGAGAAAGCCGCCCTGCTGGCCGAAGCGGCCGACATCCGCTTGGGCAAGATTGTAAACATTTCCGAAAGTACCGCCGCGCAAGGCCCTTCCGCCCGGATGATGAGCAACATCAGCCAAAACGCCGTGCAGGATTTACCGGCCGACGGCCAACTGCCCGGCCCGGCTACGGGGATGATTTCGGTGCAAGCGGCCGTAACGCTTACGTATAAAATAAAATAATGGAGTGTATATGAAAAAAACAATGTTTGCTTTGTTGTCATTCTTTTTCGTGCTGGGGTGCGCCGCCACACAGCCGCAATTAACCGGCACCTGGGTGGAGCCGATTCCTTCTATGCCGGGGCAAGTGCAGGGCATTCGTCTGGAACCGGATGGAAAAGCCTCATCCGTCAATATGGCTACGCTGCTTTACACCCAGTGGAAAACGCAAAACGGCCAATTAATTTTGGAAGGCAAAAGCCTGGGCAACGGGCAAACAATTTCTTTCAGCGAGGTTTTTTACATTGATAAATTAACCCCGGAAGAATTGGTTTTGTCGTCGGAAGGAAATACCCGCCGTTATACACGTCAAAAATAATTGCAAAATTTTCTTTACATCATTATCAAAATAATCTATACTTTACCTATGCAACACAAAAACGCTTTCTTTAATTCTTCTTATTCTTCTTCCGTCCGCTGGACGGCAGGGAGCGTTTTTGCTTCTTTCCTAAAGCATATGATTATTTCCATTAATATTATTTTTGCATACACTGCAAAGAAAAATATGATGTGGAATTCTATTTATTGCCCGGGATTAGTAGTTGCTTGTTAATTTATTTTTATTTCAAATGACCAAAACCCCGGATTAAAAATCCGGGGTTTTTATTTTTAAGGAGCACACGATATGAAACGCATGAACCGCTGTATTAAATCTATTTGCATTCGGCTGGCTGATAAGCTAATGGCGAATATGTTTTATGTCGTGCGCCATTCCCTAATGCAAAAGCATTTTGCAAATTACACCAAGGCGTATGCCTACCGGGAAATATAAAGATACATTTATTTTATTATATTCACCCGGGCTATTAAAAAGTCCGGGTCTTTTTTTAACTATCTATATTACGAACAAAGGAAAACAAAAAAATGAACAACATCATCAAAGCCGCACTCGCCAGCACAGTTTGCATACTCTCGGCGGCTGTCACCGTCCAAGCCCAATCGTCGCGCGTTATCGTTAAAGGCGCCCAAGCCGTTGCCGGGAAAGAAATTGCCGCCAAAGCCATCACCGGCCCGCTGCACTCCAAATTTTGGTACGGTGCAGGCTTTTCCCAAACGCTTGCTTCCGCCACATCTTCCCGCAGGCCGACGGCGGCTATCACCAGAAGGGCGCGCGTGCCGCAGGCCGTCACAAGGACGCCGGTGAAAATTTCCTCCAGCCAGATGCAAGAAGCCGTTGAGCGCAGCCGTGTAAACCGCGCCAAACGCGAACGCGCCCTGTTGGTAGCGGACGTATTATGGAAACGGGACGCTTTGCTGAGCGGATACTACTTGCCGGAAAACTTTTTGGAAGGGTTCTTCTTCAGAAGAATTTATCCGTATCAGTCCAAACCGACCTACACTCCGGACAAAGATTCCGACCAATACCTCTACCGCGGGATGCTCATCACGCCGGAAGAATTAGCCACCATTTTGCGTGTAGGTTTTTCGCCCAAAACGGCTACCTGGAACGCCGGCACCGGCGGGAGAAATGCGGTCAGTCTGTCTTCTTCCATCGCCGAAGCGACGCACTACATCTTCCAGAGCGGAGCGAAAAAAGACGGCATCGGCATTGTGTTCAAAGTGCGCCGCCACCCGTATATGGAATTAGGAAAAGATCCGGAGTTGAACCGCACGAAAACCATTTACTATTCCTTTCAAGACATCCCGGCTTCGGACATTGCAGATGTGTACGTGTTTGGCGAATACGGTTTGGAATTTTTAAACGCCATTCTGCAAAAAGCCAAAGACGGCACAATCAAACCCAACACATGGACCAACCAGTTCAACGGAATGCTGCGCTGACCCGCACAGGTATTCAGGCATAAAAAAGCCCGCTTTTGCAAGCGGGTTTTTTAACGGGAAAATCAGGTTATTCGGCGGGGACTTCTTCGGCCGCTTTAAACAAGTGGCTAAACGAAAGCGAAACCCCTACATAAACGTTTTCGCCGCGTTTGCCAAAGTATTTGGCCTGGGCCGTGTAGTAGCTGATAAACGGCGCCAAATACAGGTTTTTATACAGCTGCACTTCCAGACGGGCGTCAGCGGAAAACTCATAATCCAGGTCCGTCTGCACATGTTCGGATTCGTTTAAATAATCGCGGAACATCATGGCGTATTTGGCCGTCACGCCTTCACGCACGGGCTGTTCAATCTTAAATCCGGCCTCCCACGCCAACTTGTTGGAAGTGGGGGAATACGTATAATCCCGCTCGCCCACCACCGCGGCAAACAGACTTTTTAAGTATTTGCCTTCAAACAGTTTTACACCCGCCGTGGCGCGCAAAATGCGTTTGCGCGGGGCGTCTTCGGGCTTGGTAAATTCGGTTTCGTAACCGAGGTTGGCAAACGGACCGATTTCAAACCCGCCCAACAGGTTGGGCACGTTCCACAAGCGTTGCGTATAGCCGGTGGTAAACAGAATTTGGTCGGCGTTTTCGTTTACGATGGTTTCGTCGTCCACGGGGCGGATTTTCGTGCGGCCGTAATCCAGCAGCAGTTCGTTGCTCCACAAGTAGTGCTTGGCGTGATAATTGCCCGCGGCATTAAGCATACCGCGCACGGCCGTTTGGGAATCCGCCGTCAGCCTCGCCTGGGAAAAGTCCTGATAGGCTTCGGCATTTTTTACTTCGGTGGAAGTAAAATCAAACGCCAGTTTGGAAAGGTTCACTTCCCAGCCGCGTTTGGTTCCTTCTGCCCGGGCCGGCACAGCGGCCGCCGCCAAACAGGCAAAAGCACACAACAACATTAGGGTATGTTTCACAAGGTATCTCCGGAGGGATTTTCCAGCTTAAACCGAACCCGCAGGCGCCCGTTTTGATAGTCCCAGCTAATCAGCTTAAACCGGCCGATTTCGCGCGTGTTTTGCACGTGTTTGCCGATGCACGGGCACACGTCATACGTGCCCACACGCACCAGGCGCACCGTATCCCCGGCGGAAGGGGGGAGGGAGGACAAATCCACGCTTTTTTCCGCCACGTCGCGCGGGAGTTCTTCCGCCGTTACGGGCAGCTGGCGCGAAATGACGTCGTTGACCATATCTTCCACTTCGCGCAGTTGTTCTTCGGTCGGCGCGGAAGGCAAAAAATAATCGCACTTGGATTTATTTTTTTCAATATGGTTGGTTTTGCTGCGTGCACAGCCAAACAGACGCACCATCGTTTGGTTCAAAATATGCTCGGCCGTGTGCATCGGGGCAAAATAATCTTTTTTGGGTTCCAGCGAAGAATCGGTATTCATGGGTATATTGTAGCGGATTTCAAGGTGTATTTCAATTTTGGGCCCGGCACCCCGATAGACGGGAAAATGCCCCGTTTTGCGCCCACCCGATGACAACGCGCTCCAAAAATAATAAAATATATAGCGGAAGGGACAAGCCTTTCTGTGTGCCCCTTACTTTAGAAGTTAAGATTGAGGAAGAATACATATATTATGCCTAAGAATACAGACTTTTGTAAAATCGTCGCGACCATCGGTCCCGACACCAGCAACGAAAAAGCTATTGAACAATTAGTTTTGGCCGGGGTGTCCGTGTTCCGCTGCAACTGCAGCCACGGTTCTTTGCCTGAATACCAGGAAAGAGTCACCAACATCCGCAAGATGGAAAAGAAATACAACTGCACCCTGGGTATCTTATTTGACTTGCAAGGCCCCAAACTCCGCATCGGCACTTTTAAAGACTACCGCATTCACTTGAAGGAAGGGGACAAATTCCACCTGGATATGAACCCGGAACCCGGCGACCAGACCCGCGTGTGCTTGCCGCACAAAGAAATCTTCGCGGCGATGAAACCCGGTTTGGAACTGTTGCTTAACGACGGCGTTGTACGCCTGCGTGTAGACGCCAACACGGCCGACACCGCGGACTGCACGGTAATTGCCGGCGGCGAACTGTCCAACAAAAAAGGCGTCAACGTGCCCGGCGTAAAACTGCCGCTCTCCGCGCTGACCGCCAAAGACAAAGAAGATTTGAAAATCGCCGAAATGCTGGGCGCGGACTTCATCGGTCTGTCCTTTGTACAGGAACCGGAAGACATCATTGAGCTGCGCAGCTTGATGAAATCCAAAGCGCACATCATCGCCAAGATTGAAAAACCCTCCGCCATTGAACACCTGCGCGAAATCATTGACTTGACGGATGTCATCATGGTAGCCCGCGGCGACCTGGGTGTGGAAACCAGCCCGGAACTCGTCCCGGTATTGCAGAAAAAGATTGTTTCCGGCTGCCGCAAAGCGGGCAAACCGGTCATCGTGGCGACGCAGATGTTGGAATCTATGATTCACAACGTAATGCCCACCCGCGCGGAAGCGTCCGACGTGGCCACCGCTGTATACGACGGCGTGGACGCGGTAATGCTCTCGGCCGAAACCGCCCAGGGCGACCACCCCTACGAAGCCGTAGCCACTATGCGCCGCATCATTGAAACCGTGGAAAAAGACCACCGCTACCGCAAAGGCCTTTCTACCCTGGAACGCAAAAACGATTCCACCAAAGAAGGTGCCATCACCTCTGCGGCCGGCATCGTGGCCACCAACCT
>CALUZE010000046.1 GCA_944325235.1 uncultured Elusimicrobiales bacterium
GGACAGTGCTTTGACGCGTGCGCACGTTTTCGCGAAAAGGTGGAGCAGATTGCCCCCTGCGGGCAGACAGCCACGCATTTGCCACATCGAATACATTCTGGAGTATTGGGGGTCTGATAGGCGGGAATGTCGAGCGGACAGGCGGTTTTACATTGCGCACATTGGCCACCAGTAAGCGGTTGATAAAATCCACCGCGGCTTCCGGCGTCATCAGGACGGGGCCGATGTAAGGCTCGGCTTTGGTCGCCTGATAAAATTGGGAGGCCTCCTGCAAGACGCGGTCCACCAGCGTTTGCACCACCGGTTCACGCTGTGTAACATCTTTCGGCAGGGCCACTTGCCGCTGCAGCCATATTTTATAACCGTCTTTGTTGCGCACCTGCGCCGCCACAATGGCACTGACCTCAGCCGTCGCGTATTGATAAAAGCCGCCGTCGCTGTTTAAATAGTACCAATCGTCCTGCTCCAGGCAGAGGTCCACGTTAAAATTTTCCAAATACGGGACATCTTTCCCCAAAGCGGAGAATTTTTGGGCCCATTCTTGCATTTGTTTCCGCGGCACTTGCGGAAACGGCGGAATATCCTCCACGAAAGACGCCTGCTGCGCCGGAACAAAATCGGGCAGTTCATCCGTCAAATTTTTTTGGCGTTTATAGGCCTGCTTTTTTTCGTACATTTCGGAGGCGTTCAAATAGCTGTTGTCCGTGATGGACCACAGCGCGCGGCGGATACCCCAATAGCTCTGGGCCACGCTCCCCAGTTCGGACGGTGCATAGCGGAACTCGTCCGACGTAAAACCCATACTGTCGTTTTTAGGCGAACCGGCCGCCAGCACCACCCGGGCCGAGAGCTGATGGGAAGGGTCGTCGGAAGACGCAGACAACTGGCCGAACGAAGCCCCCTGGCAAAAGTGGTGTACGTTTTGCAGCTGATAGGCCAGGTAATACGGCTTGGGCCCGTTTTTGACGTGCAGCTGGTCCAGCGAACGCGTCATTTCGTCCTTCATTGCGCGGAAGTATACATTGTCCGGCAGCGGGGCGGCAGCCGCCAGCCCGCTAACGCTAAACAGCATCAGAAAAAGAAAAATTTTCCTCATTTGGCTCCTCCTTTTTTCGCGGCGGAAGGCGGCGGCAACACCGGCGGCTTGTAGCTGCTTTTGTGGGTTTTTTCAATTTCCAGCGCTTCCAGTAATACGCTGGGCGCAATGGCGGACACCGGCACCCAGCCGGACTCCGCCCCGCACGTTCCGTTAAATACGGCGTAATCGTCCGCCGCGGCCAGTATTTTATTAAAGCTCACCAGCGGCGTGCCCACCATATCGGCCCCGCGCACGGCTTCTTTGCGGCCGTCCGGGTACAGCCGGTACACCAGCGTCGGCTCCAGCTTAAACGCCTGCGGCGCATACGTATCGGTTTGGGTAAAACCGCCGGAAAGGTCTTCAATAATAAAACCATAGGGCTTGCCCTGGCGTTTGATTTCGGCCAGCAGCATTTGTTCCAGCTCGTCATACGGCACGGTTTCGGAGGCCATCACCCGCGTGTTGCCCATACGCGCCACCGCCCGCATGCCTTTGGAGGCGCGGCCGTGGCCGTTGGATTTGGAAAACCCTTTAATGGGGCTGCTGCTCATCAGAAAATTTTTCAGTACGCCGTTTTCCACCAGCGTGACCGGGCGGGATTTGACGCCTTCGTCATCGTACTCGTAAAATCCGCGCAGCGGGACGCCGTCAAAATACGCCAGGGTGGCGTCGTCCACAATCGTCAATATGGGCGCCACAACCGGCTGGCCGACTTTGTCGGTAAACGTTTTGCCGAAAGCGTCGTCTTTCTGGCGGTGGCCTTCCACGCGGTGGCCCAGCACTTCGTGCACGAACACGGCCATAGCGCGGTTCTTTAAAATAGCGGGGGCCGTCATCGGTTCGGCCTCGGGCGCTTTGGAAAGCATTTGCAGTTCGTCCAACGATTTTTGCACGTCCGCCAGCAATTGTTCTTCGCTGGGCAGTTCGCTTTCTTTCAGCACATCGTAAGCCCCGGTGCGGGTCAGTTCCAGCCCGTCCTCCGTGTAACCCAACAACGTGTAGCCCAGCCGGGCATAGGCAAACGGCGTTTTCAGGCGCGTGCCCGCCGAATCCACAAAATAGCGGGACCCTTGGGAAACCGTAAACGAAAAACCGCTGTCCAGCACAAAGGCGTGGCCCTGCACGAGTTCGGAGGCCTTCAAGAGCATCGCTTTGATTTTGGCTTCGTCAAACGCAAGCGGGGCTTCTTCCCGGCAGTAAGCAGACGGAGGCGGCACGACAAAATCGTTTGAATTATCCGAGCGTTTGGACGCGTTGACGCTGTCCGCCTGCACCAGGCTGTATTCCGCCTGGGCGGCTTCGGCCGCGTCTTGGGTGGCCCGCCACACCTCCGTGCGGAATGCCTTGCCGTCACCGGACAGGCTCGGCATCGGATACAGTGAAAAATACCCGCGGCTATAATCGGTTTTTAAAGTGCGGGTATTGTCCATTTTCGGGCTGCCGGCGCGGGCAATTACCTGCAGTTCGGCGTCCCGCGGGTGGTTTTCCTGCCGTACGCCGCCTTCGGTCACGTACAGGTTGGTTTCTTGTTCCTCGTGGTAAATATACGCCAGGTAATAAATGGACGGCTTTTGTTTTTTAAGCGTTTTAAAACTGCGGTTCAGTTCCGTTTCCAACAGTTGGATAGGGCGTTGGTCGGCCACGTTGCACAAGCCCTGCGCGGCCAGCGGGAGCACGCTCCCCCAAAGCATCCCCAGCAAAAGGATTTTTTTCATAACTCCTCCCGGTTTGAAAGCACCTTAAAAATTGTAGCATAAAGAGCGTTTGGAGCAGAAGACAAAAAATGATAAGATATTATATCTTAACGCCGAGGTAGCTCAACTGGCAGAGCAACGGTTTTGTAAACCGTAGGTTGTGGGTTCGACTCCCATCCTCGGCTGCTTTTTAGCCGCCAACGGGCGGTTTTTTTATATCCCCCCCTGCAAACTGCTATAATGGGTATATCCCTTATTATTGGAGAAAGTTAGAAAGAATGGAACCTGTAACTACAACCGTATCGGTCGCCATGTGGATTGCTTTTTGGGTAATCGTGCTGGCGGCTTTGTTTATTGATTTGGCCGTACTCAACAAACACCACGGCAAAGTGGATATGAAAGAAGCCGTGCTGATGGTATGCGCCTGGATTTCGCTGGCGGCGCTGTTCGGCGGAGCCATTTGGCTGGTGGAAGGCCCGCGCCACGCGCTGGAATTTTACACCGGGTATGTGCTGGAATATTCGCTGTCGGTGGACAATATGTTTGTGTTCATTATGATTTTCAGCTATTTTGCCATTCCGCACAATTTGCAGCCCAAGGCCCTGCTGTGGGGTATTTTGGGCGCGGTGGTATTGCGCTTCATCTTTATTTTCCTGGGCGTAAAGCTGATTTCTATGTTCTCGTGGACGATTTATGTCTTCGGCGCGCTGCTTATTTTTACCGCCGCCAAAATGCTCCTGCAAAAGGAAGACGATAACTTTGACCCCAGCCAATCGTTCATTTTAAAAGTGCTCAAAAAATTTATGCCGCTTAAAACCGATTACCACGGCGAAAATTTCTTTGTGCTGGAAAAAGCCAAATACTACGCCACCCCGCTGTTTGCGGCCGTGCTGGTGATTGAAATGTCCGACCTCATCTTTGCGGTGGACTCTATCCCGGCGGTGCTCTCCATCACGCAGGACACGTTTTTGGTCTATTCGTCCAACATCTTTGCCATCATCGGGCTGCGCTCGCTGTACTTTCTGCTGTCCGGGATGGCGGGCAGATTTCCGTATCTCAAGTACGGCATTTCGGTCATTCTGTTCTTTGTGGGCGTAAAAATGCTGATTTCGCATTACTTCAAAATCCCGGTTACGGCGTCTTTGGGCGTGATTGTGGGGATTTTGGCCCTGTCCATTTTGGCCAGCAAGTTTTTCCCGCCCAAAGAGGCATAAGGCTGGACAGAACGGACTTTTATTTACTAGAATATAGGAACGAAATTTATCTCAGTTATAAGGAAGGAAATTATGGCGTATAAATGTGCAGTGTGCGGCAAGGCGCCGGTGTCCGGCGGCTCTTACAGCCACTCTAACTTAAGAACCAAAAGAAGCTTTAAACCGAACCTCCAGAAGCAAAAAGTAGTCCTGGACGGCAAAACCCAGACTGCTTATGTGTGCACTGGCTGCATCAAAAGCGGTTTGGCCAAAAGACCCACCAAATAAGTTATCTTTTTTGGACGAAAAGCCCGTGCTTATTCCTTAGTGCGGGCTTTTTTATTAAAATTACCAAAAGGAAGGGGGTACTGTGTCCAAACGCTTGGTACTTTTTATTTTAGCCGGACTGCTGGCCGTTTCGTACGCGCGCGCGGAAGAAACCGCCACGCAGGAAGTGGACCCGAACGGCCCGTGGATGATTTGCGACGTGGCCGTAAGCGGGCTAAAAAATATCCGCAGCAAAACCGTCACCAAAGCCGCCCACTCCAAAAAGGGCGAACTGTACGAACGGTATACCGTTTCCGACGATATCCGCGATATTTCCGCCTTGGGCAATTTTGACCAGGTGGAAATTGACATTTCCCCCATGGCCGGCACCCGCAAAGAAAAAGAAACCGGCGAAGAATACCCCTGCCACCGCGTGACGTACCTCGTGCAGGAAAAACCGATTTTTGACCGTCTGACCTACGAAGGCCGCAAACACCTGGGCAAAGGCGCCATCACCCAAGCGATGACGCTCAAACTAAAAGACCCCTTCAACGAAGCCAAACTGCAAACGGATTTGGACCGCATCAAAGCTAAATACGCCGAAAAAGGCTACATCAACGCCGACGTAAAATACGAACTGACGCAGGACGAAAACCTGGGCGTGGTGTATGTGAAGCTGATTATCAACGAGGGCGACCGCGTGCGTGTGAAAGCCGTCAACTTTACCGGCGAAGAAACGCCCGAACTGCCGACGGAAAAAATCCTCAAAAAAGCCTCCAACCGCCCCGGCAAAGTGTTCAAACCGCAAAACCTGCAGAAAGACTGGGTGAAAATGACCCTCTACGGCCGCAACGAAGGGTACAGCGAATTTGCCCTGTCGGCCCCGGATATTTCCATGAACGACGCCAAGACGGAAGCCACCATCACCTACAACCTGACCGAAGGCGAAAAGGTGGATTTCGGCACCGTGTCGTTTGAAGGCAACAACGTGTTTACGCAGGAAGAACTCAACAAGCAGGTCTACTTCCGCGACGGGCACCTGTACAACCAAAAAGATTTTGACGATACCATCACCGCCATCCAGGAACAATACGCCAACAAAGGCTACCTGCAAGTGCGCGTGAACCCCGTTAAAAACATTGAAGACGGCAAACTCAACATCACGTTTGACATTTCCGAAGGGCACATTTTCTACATTGACCATGTGGACGTGACCGGCTACGAAAACACCAAAAAGTACGTCTTCACGCGCGAGCTTTCCATCCACCCCGGCGATTTGTACGATAACGAAAAAATCCGCCGCAGCCAAACCAAAATTTTGAACCTGGGCTTTATTAACGACGTGCAAATTGACCTCCAGCCCACCGCCGACCCGCAAAAAGTGGACCTGGGCTTTAACGTGGTGGAAGGCCGCCCCGGTATGTTTACGGCCGGCTTAGCCATGAGCTCTATGGACGGCCTGTACGGCGAAGTGTCCATCAACCATATGAACTTGTTCGGGCGGGCGCAGCGGCTGTCTTTGCGCACGTTGTTCGGTAAGGAAATTTTGGACTACACCGTCAGCTGGTCCACCCCGTGGATTTACGACAAACCGACCTCGCTAGGCGTGGATTTGTTCAACACCCGCCGCTACCGCTCGTTTTCCACCGAGAACCAGGCCTATACCGAAAAACGCCTCGGCGGGCGCATCAAAGTAGGCCCGCGCTTTAACGACGACATCTACCAACTGTCGTTCGGCTACTCGTTTGAAAACATTGATATTTACGATATTGACCCCCGCTTCCAACCGCCAAATGCAAACCCCGGGGATAAAAATTATCTCCAAAAAGGGGACACGAATATGTCCACCCTCAGCGCGGATTTTGCCATTGATACGCGCGACAACATCTGGGACCCCACCCGCGGCTGGCGTAACTCCATCGGCCTGGCGTTGGCCGGCGGCCCCATCGGCGGCGACTTGGATTTGTGGTACTTAAACGCGCGCTCCATCTTTAACCATACGGTATGGAATGTGGGCGGCAACTACCCGATTGTATTTGTGTTGTCCAACAAATTCGGCTCCGTGCAGGCGTACGGCCGCACCACCGAGGTGCCCCCGTACGAAAAGTTCTTCCTGGGCGGGGCGGACACCATCCGCGGCTACGAACGCGCGGGCGAAATCGGCCCCAAGTATGGCGGCGATATGTATTACGTAATGAACGCGGAACTGCGCTTCCCGCTGGCGCGCGAAGGCCGGCGCAATATGGCGCAGCTGGCGTTCTTCTTTGATTTGGGCAACTCGTGGAACAAATTTGACGATTTGGAATTTTCGCTGGGCCCGGGTGAAAACCAGTTTAAAGCGGGCGTCGGGGTGGGCTTGCGCTTTACCACGCCGTCCCTGCCGATTCGCATAGACTGGGGGTACGGTTTAAACCATGATAGCGGGGAAGACCGGTCCCACTTCTACTTCAACATTTCCAATATGATGTAGGAGGCATATGAAAAAGCTGTGGCTGTTGGTAACGGTTATGGGTTTGGCGGCGCCGCTTAGCGCGCAGGAAACTTCCACGGATAAACTATCCGCCGAAGAAGCCTCCGCCGTGGCTGCCATTTTGGCCAAAAACGCCGCCCAGCAGGCGGATGACAAAATCATCCTGCCGGAAGAAACCAAACAGCAGGCTTTTCAAGAGGTCAACCCGCCGACCGAGCAAACGGCCCCCGCGCAGGAAGCCGCCCAACCGGCGGCTGAACAAACCGCCGCAACCGCGCAACAGCCGGCCCCGCAAACCGCCGCAGCCGCCCAACCGGCGGAGCAAGCGCAGCCCGCAACGGTTCCGCAGGAAGCCGCCCAAACGCCTGCCGACGCGGCGCAAACGGACGGCACCGAAGATACGGACGAAGACGATACGCCCGCGGGTCAGCCGCTTAAATGTTTGACGGTGGCGTATATTGATATTGACGAAGCGTTTAACGAGCACCCGCGCACCATTGCGGTCAAGGAGCAAATCCGGCTGAAGATTTTGGCCAAGGAAGAAGAAGTCCGCGGGGCCAAAGAATTAATTGACGTCTTGGAAGCCGAAAACAAACGCTTGTCCACCCAGGTAAAGGAATTAAAACCGTTTTACGAACGCATTGTGGTGGAACCGCAGCCCTTGCTGCCCAAGGTGGAAGAAAGTGCCGACTCGCTGCTGCTGGGCAACTTGCTCAACCGGCTGACGTTTTCGGGCGCGGAAATTTTGTCCACCAGCCCGCTCAACACGCCGGCCGAGCTGGACGATTTAACCGCGCGGATTGCGTCCAATAAAAAAATTATTGCAGAGCGCAGCTTTTTTATTGATAATTATAAATATAACACGCGCGAAGAAATTTTGAAGTTGGAAAAGAAAGAAGTAAACGAGATTTTGAAAGACATCTACACCGAGATTAAATCGTTCGCCAAAAAAAGAAACATCGGCGCGATCGTCCGGAAAGATGAAATTCTCTACGGAGATAATCCGGTCAATGTAACCAACGATTTCATTAACCGGCTGAAGAAGGCAAAAAAATACCGCAAACGCGGCAAATAGAGGTTTTATTTATGCTTAACCTGACCCTGGCTGAACTTTCCCGCATTACCGGCGCCGAAGCCGCCGCCCAAACCGACGTCACAGTCCACGAGCTATGCTCGCTGGAGGACGCCCGCGAAGGAGGCATCTGCTATTTAACCTCCCTGGAAAAGACCGACCTGCTGAAAGATTTAAAAGCTTCCGTGCTCATCGTACCCGAGGCCGCCAAAGGCCAAACGCTCCCCTTCCAAGGGGCGCTGCTGTACGCCAAAAACCCGGAATGGGCGTTTATTTTGCTGATGAAATACGTGGACGCCCAAAAGCAAAAATATACGCCCGGCATTCACCCCACCGCCGTCATCAGTCCGTCGGCCAAGCTGGGGGCGGACGTTTCCGTAGGCGCCTACACCGTCATTGAAGACGGTGCCGTCATCGGCGACGGGACGGTCATTTTCCCGCAGTGCTACATCGGCAAAAACGTAACCGTCGGCAAGCACTGCTGCATTTATCCGCAGGTAGTCATCCGCGAAGAATGCGTGCTGAAAGATTACGTCATCTTGCAAGCGGGGGCCAAAATTGGTTCGGACGGGTTCGGTTTCACGTTCCACGACGGCCGCCACCAAAAAATCCCGCAAATCGGCAATGTGGTGCTGGGCAACGACGTGGAAGTCCAGTCCAACTCCTGCATTGACCGCGCCAAAATTTCCAGCACCTACATCGGCGACAACACCAAGATTGACAACCTCGTCCAGGTAGGGCACAACGTCAAAGTAGGTATGAGCACCATTATGTGCGCCCAGGTGGGCGTAGCCGGCACCACGGACATCGGCAACGGCGTTATTCTGGCGGGGCAGGTGGGCCTGGCCGGCCATATGACCATTGGCGACCGCGTACAAATCGGCGCGCAGTCCGGCGTGATTTCCTCCATCCCGGCGGGGCAAGTGTACTTCGGCTATCCGGCCATGCCCCAGCGCGAAGCCTTCAAACAGCAGGCGGTCCTGCGCAAACTGCCGGAAATGTACAAAGAATTCCGCGCGCTTAAAAAGCAAGCGGACGAAATGAACAAGCTGTCGTTTTTTGGAAAAATTAAAAAATTATTAGGATTTTAAGTATGAGAAAAACGCTTTCTTCCCCCGCCGTCGTAAGCGGCATCGGCCTGCATACGGGCGTACCCGCCACGATGACGTTTAAACCGGCCGAAAACGGCATTACTTTTTTGCGTACGGACCTCCCCGGCGCCAAGCCCATTGAGGCCCTGGCCAAAAACGTAGGCTCTACCCTGCGCGGCACAAACCTGAAAAACGAAACCGCCGAAGTCTGCACCGTGGAGCACGCGCTTTCGGCGCTGCACGCCCTGGGCATTACGGACGTGGC
>CALUZE010000047.1 GCA_944325235.1 uncultured Elusimicrobiales bacterium
AAATTATTATCCCGGAGCAGAACTCCAAAAAATTCAATAATATGGCATTTGAACGCTTTAAAAAACTGAACTTGGAACCGCTGATTGCCAAACAACCAGCCACCCCGCGCGACAGCTCGCGCCAAATGGTGCTCCACCGCGACACGCACACCATTGAACACCGCATCTTCCGCGATATTCACGAGTATTTCAACCCCGGCGACGCCCTGGTGATTAACAACACCAAAGTCTTCCCCGCCAAGTTGTTTGCCCACAAGCCCACCGGCGGCAAGGTGGAAGTGCTGCTGGTCCGCCCGCTGCAAAAGCCCAACATCTGGGCCGTTTTAACGCGCGATTACAAAGACGGCATCACACTGGATTTTGGCGACGGTCTGCAAGCCAAAGTAACCGGCAAGACCGAAAACAACGAAGCCATTTTGGAATTTAACCAAGACGACATTTTGCCGTTCTGCAACGCCCACGGGCTGATGCCCCTGCCCCAATACATTGAAAAAGCCCGCAAGCACGACGGAATGACCCCCAGCATCGCTACGGACAAGGACCGCTACCAAACCGTATACGCCAAATACACGGGCTCGATCGCGGCGCCGACGGCGGGGTTTCACTTCACGCCGGAACTCTTGCAAAAGCTGAAAGATAAAGGCGTAAAAATTTGCTACATCACTCTGCATGTGGGTTGGGGAACGTTTAAACCCCTGCGCGGCGAGCCGGAACAGCACCATATGCTGGCCGAACTGGGCGAAGTGTCCCCCGAAACGGCCGACACGCTAAATGCCGTACGCGCGGCCGGCAAGCGGGTGTTTTCCTGCGGCACCACCAGCACCCGCACGCTGGAAAGCTTTACGGACGACAACCACATCACCCACCCGGGCAAAAAATGGACCGATTTGTTTATCTATCCCGGATACAAATTTAAAGCCATTGACTGCCTGATTACCAACTTTCACTTCCCGGACTCTACGCCCTTGTGCATGACGTCGGCTTTCGCCGGGGAAGATTTCATCTACGAGGCCTACCTGCAAGCGGTGGAAAAGAAATACCGCTTCTACTCGTTTGGCGACAGTATGATGATTTTGTAGTTTTTGCCGAACAAAAATAAAACGCCCCGGCTTTCGCCGGGGGCGTTTTGATTGCCATACAAACAGAATTGCTGCCTTTACAAGCAAAACTTTCTTCTTTTAGAAATATTTTAAATAAACCTTGATACTGATTTCAATCTTTTACTCTATTACAATAGAGTTCTTCAATACAACCCATATTAACAGTTACGGTTGCCTTTCCATCTGGGGCATAGTAGAGGCAATAGTGAGTAGGCATTTCATCTTCAATTCCTGCAGCATTTTTATCGGCTGACGCTTGCGCCTGTGCAGCATATTCTTGTAAAGAACCACAAGTGTTAAGGTCTGGTCCCGGGCCCCAAGCGGACACTTCATGGTATATATCATCAGAAGACACCCACTTATTTCTCAAATAATCCATATTTTCCCTCGGGGTAGGGAACTTATCATAACACTCCACAAGAGTCCAATGACACTCATAGTGCTCAGTTTTTTCCCCACATTCTTCGGCCGTTTTGCTGCAGGAGCCCCACTCGCCGCTTGTCCATGCACCGGTTGACGTATCACACGCTACCGTACGGGTCTGGACGCCGCAGCCATTACAAGTCTGTTGGCTTTCCGGTTTCGTTCCGGTACAAGAGCAGGTGCAATCCCCCGTCCAAATGCCCGTTTCCCACTGGCCCGTTGTTGTATTGCACGATACGGAACGCGTCTGCGTGCCGCACCCGTTGGAACAAGCCTGGCTGGATACAGGCTTTGCGCCGCTGCATCCTTGCGAAGCGACCGTTCCCGCGCATTCAATGCCGCTTTGGTAATCCCCAAACGCGGTCAATTCCGAGCACAGCGGATAATCTTTATTTAATTTGGCACATTCTTCAGCGCTTTCGCAGCAAAGGCGCCCGTCGCGGTACGAAGGCATTTCCAGGGTGTAGCTGTATTTCCCTTTGCTCTGCGCTTTAATACCAGTAGAGGTAGCTATGTACGTAAAGTTCTTTGTATCCGTATGCGGGATAATATCCGACATTTTGGCCAGATCGGTTAAATAATTTTTATCCAAAGCACAGCGTTTTTCCTGTTCGGTACGAATGGCCGCCATCAACTCCTCGGCTTCCGTTGTCTTGCGGGTTTCCACCACTTTATTAAATTTAGGCAATACTACCGCCGCCAATACGCCTATTACCACAACCACCACCAACAATTCGGTTAAAGTAAAGGCTTTTTTCTTTTTGAAAGTCATCCGCCCCTCCTGCCGTAAGGCCCCGCCAAATATAGCTGAATGTGAAAAACATTATTTGGCATTATAATTTTTTTAAAATATACTAAAAAAACTTTATAAAATCAAGAAATACAGGTCACGCAATTGCCCTCTTTTTTCTTTCCGGGCAAGCACTCCGGGAGGGGCGTGTGTGCCACGTTAGGCCTTCCCGCACACCAAAAGCCAAAAAGCAGATATGGTAAAATATAAGTATGATTTCCCCTTTTCACATCCTAGCTAAAGATTCCCGTTCCAAAGCCCGCACCGGCATTTTGTACACCAAGCACGGCGCGGTGCATACGCCGGTGTTTATGCCGGTTGCCACGCAGGCCTGCGTAAAAGCCCTGACGGACGAAGATTTAAAAAACGCCGGGGCCGAATGTCTGCTGTCCAACACCTATCACTTGTATCTGCGCCCGACGACCAAAATTCTGCAGCAAATGGGCGGCATACATAAATTTATGCATTGGGACGGCAGCGTGCTGACCGACTCGGGCGGATTTCAGGTATACAGTTTGTCCAAATTCCGCAAAATCCGCGAAGAAGGCGTCACCTTCCAATCCCACCACGACGGCAGCAAACACCTTTTTACGCCCGAAAACGTCATCCAGTTTGAAAGCGAAATTGATTCCGACATCTGGACCATGCTGGACGTGTGCATCCACGCCAAGGACCCGGCCAAACACGACGCGCGCGAAGCCCTGAACCTCACCAAACGCTGGGCCGAACGCGCCGCCAAAGCCTACGAACGGACCGTCCCCGAGCAGCACATCACCCAAAACGCGGACGGCAGCTTTCAGGTGGACAACTCACTTTTGTTTGGCATTATCCAAGGGGCCATTTTCCCCGATTTGCGCAAAGAAGCCGCACGGCATATGGCGTCGCTTCCGACGCACGGCTACTGCATCGGCGGGCTTTCGTTGGGCGAAACGCTGGAACAGATGAACGAGTCCGTCTTGGCCGTAACCGAAAACCTGCCCGAAGGGAAACCCCGCTATTTTATGGGCCTCGGAACGCCGGTGGAAATTTTAAACTCCATTGAACGCGGCGTGGATATGTTTGACTGCGTTTGGCCCACGCGCGTAGCCCGCAACGGCATGGCCATGACCAGCACCGGCCGCGTGAACATCAAAAACGCCGAATACCGCACGCAGGACATCCCGCTGGACCCGGAATGCGACTGCTACACCTGCCGCCGCTATTCCCGCGCGTATTTGTGCCATTTGTACCGCTCGGCGGAACTCACCAGCCACCGCCTGATGAGCATACACAACATTCGCTTTTTAATCCGCCTGATGGAACGCGCCCGACAAGCCATTGCTGACGGCACGTTCCTGGAGTTTAAAGACGAAGTCATCGCCAAATACCAAAACTTCAAATAACAAAACAAATGGTATTTCCCATTAAAAAACCGGAACGGATAACCGCTCCGGTTTTTTGACATAAAAAATCCCGGGTCACCGCCGGGCATAAAAAACCCCGCACCGGGCGGGGAAATAAAATTACTTGGCAACGGCTTCCGGGCCGGGCCCCGCTGCGGGAGTTTCCTTTTTGGAGGCCGGTTTAGGCAACAGCGAAAACAGCGCATAGGCGCTAAGCATTTGCAGCGTAAACGCGGCCGACGTGAACACATATTTATAAACCGTCAGCATTTCCACCGTCGGTTCCGGGCCCACCGTCACGTACAGCTGCCCCAACACCCGCAAAAGCGGCACAAACGTAAAATCCGCATTGGTCCACAGGGCCAGCACCCCTTGCAGGGCGGTCAAAACCCACACGTAGCGTTCTTTTAGCAGGATAAACACCACCTGCGCCACATACAACAGCCAAAAGCCCAAATGCAGCCGCAGCAAAATGCCGTCCGAGGATAAATCCCTCCCCACCAGCAACGTGCTTACGCCCGCCCCAAACAGGCAAAATACCAAAATAATTTTTACCCAAATGTTCAGGCTAAAAAAACGGTTAATCAGTTTATCCATATTACCTGGAAAGCGACAAAGCCGCTTTGCGCGCGTGTCTTTCCCGCGCCAGTTCAATCAGCCGGTCCAAAATCCGGCCGTAATCTTCGCCGCTGGCTTCAAACAGCTGCGGGAAAAGGCTGGTGTGGCTCATACCGGGCAACGTGTTAATTTCCGAGAAATAGTACGAACCGTCTTCATCCATCAAAAAGTCCACCCGCGCCAGCCCGCTGCCCCGCAGGGCGCGGAAGATGTTTTCGCTGTCGCGGCGCATTTGGGCGGCGGTTTCGGGCGCAATATCGGCCGGAACCTTGGTTTCGCACCCGCCGGCTACGATGTACTTGGCGTTGTAGTCAAAAAATTCCCCCGCCAGGGAGCGCAACTCCCCGCAGGCGGAAGATACTACGCGGGTTTCGTCGCCATATAACGCACAGAAAATTTCGCGTGCGTGGTCCACGCCTTTTTCAATCATCACATCCGTATCAAATTGCAGGGCAAAGGCCACGGCTTCGTGCAGGTCTTTCAAGTCTTTTACTTTGCGTACCCCGACCGAAGACCCCAACCGCACCGGTTTTACAAATACGGGCAGACCCGTTTGGCTGACCCATTTTTCCAGCTCGGCGCGGTCGTACGGTTTAAATTTGGAAACCACCCGATACGGCAAAATCGGCGCGCCGGATTCGCGGGCCATCAGCTTGGCGATTTCTTTGTCCATCCCCATGGCCGAGGGCAACACCCCGCACCCGACATACGGCACGTCCAGCGTTTCCAAAAAGCCTTGCATGGTGCCGTCTTCGCAATTGGTGCCGTGCAGCACCGGGAACACGACGTCCGCCTTTATCGCCCAGGAGCCGTCCGGCGCCGCCACATGGGCGTCCGCCCGCAGTACGGGCGTTACCGGCACATCCTGCGGGGTTTGCGGCCCGCATTTTTGCTGCAGGAACCAATAGCCTTGCTTGCTGATAAAAATAGGATAAATTTGGTATTTGTCTTTTTGAGCGGCCAACATGTCGCAAACGGTTTGCGCACTGTGGACGGACACTTCATGCTCGGTGGATTTACCGCCGTACAACACCACTACTTTTAATACTGACATATTTTTTCCCTTCTGTTTAAAAGGCCTGATGAAAATCATCAGGCCCAGCTAAAAATTTTATTTGTCTTCCCGGAAGATGGACCATTTCATTCGCCCGATAAAGCTGTCCGTCTTTTCCAAGAAATCTTCCCCGTCAAAAAGCGGTTCCGGCTGAGGCACCGGCTCGGCCACTTTTATTTCGGGCAGGTCGGCCTCGGTCATCACTTTGGTGGTGGCCGGCTGTTTGGCCGGAGCGGGCGCGGCTGTAAAAGCGGGATTATCCACAAACGCCGAGACCGATGCCGACGGCTGTTCTTTGGCCGGGGCCGGAGGCAGCGGCTTTTGCGGTTTGGAAGCCGCAGGCTGGGCCGCCGCTTTGTGCAGCGTTTGTTCTTTGGCGGCGCGTTCTTTTTCCTGCACCAGGCGGGCCGCCAACAACGCCGCGCTTTGGTTGCGCAGCTGTTGGTTTTCTTTGGCTAATTCTTTGGTTTCGCTTTCCAGCTTGGCCGTGCGCTGTTTGAGCTCGCGGCTTTGCTCGGACAAAGCAGCCTTTTCCCGTTCCAGGGCGGCTTTTTCGGAATGCAAATCGTTCACGTTTTTGGACAGGGCTTCTTTCTCGGAGCCTAATTGGCGTGTCTTTTTGTCCAAGGCTTCTTTTTCGCGCGCCAAGTGTTCCGCGTGCAGCGCGATTTCTTCCTTTTCCAACGCTAAATGTTCCGCGCGGGAAGCAAGTTCTTCTTTTTCCCGCACTAAATTTTCGGCCCGGGCGGAAAGCTCGTCCTTTTCGTGCGTTAACGTTTCCGTATGGGCGGACAGGGTTTCTTTTTCCTGTGCCAGTGTTTCCGTGCGGGAGGCTAACTCCTCGTTCTGGCGCGTCAAATCGGCCGTGCGGGCGGAAAGGGATTCCTTCTCCCGCGCCAGTTGTTCGGTATGGGCGGAAAGTTCCGCTTTTTCGCGCACCAGGGTATCGTTGGCCGTTTGCAATACGGCGTTGTGCTGGGTGAGCTCGTCATTCTGCTGGCCGAGCACTTCAATTTTGCGTTTGAGCTGTTCAATAACGGCATCGTTATTATTGATTTTGGCCAACAGTTCTTTAAAGTTTTTCTCCAGCATTTCTTTTTCTTGCCGCACCGCATCCAGCGAGGCTTGCGCCTGTTCCAATTCCACGGCCAGGCCTTCGCGCTGGCCTTCCAGCGTGCGCAGCCGCTGCGAAAATTCCGCCAGCTGCTTTTGGGCGTCTTTGGTGTGGCTGTCCTGTAAGGAGGCCATTTCCGCCTTCAACGCCATCAATTCGCGCTCTTTGGCTTCCAGGCGGGCAAGGGCTTCTTCTTTTTCGGCGGCGGCTTTGTGGAGTTTTAAATTTTCGGCCTTGAGCGATTCAATTTCCTCCACTTGTTTCATACACGTGTCGGAAATTTCTTTCAGCTGGTTTTCCAGGCTGGAAACTTTTTGCTGGTATTCCTGCTTGATAGAAATGATGCGGCCTTCAAAATTAAACGATTTAAAACGTTCTTCCGCGGCGGTCAGCTGGTCACGCAGGGACAAAATTTCTTTGGCTTGTTCGGCCGATTTTTTAAGCGCTTCCAGTTTTTCCTGCTGCACTTTTTTGATTTCGCGGTCCAGCGCGCTGTTGACGGCTTTTAACTGAGAAGCCTTTTGGCGCAGGCTGGAAATAATGCGTTCTTTATCTTCCCGGGCGGGGTGGTTAAACGCGGCGGAACCGGAAGAATAATGATAGACGGCGGTATGGTCCGCCTCTCCCGCTTTAAAAGCCGACGGGACGGAATCAAAGCTGCGCTGCACGTCCGGCTCGCGGTAGGCTTGCTGGGCGCGGGAAAGGTTTTCCACGCTGGCTTTTAAGTTAGCAATCGTGCGGGATAAATGTTCCAAAAAAGCGTCTTTGTCTTTTTGGCGCTCCATAGCCTCGCGGGTGCGGGCCAGCTCGGACAAAATGACCTGGTTCTGGCTGGAAGACGCTTCAAAGCGTTCCTCCAGTTCGGCAATTTTCTGTTCCAATTTTTCCAGGGAGCGTTCGTATTGGGAAGATTTCGCCGGGGCGGCGCCTTCGCGGGGAGAGTAGGCCTTGTCGGATTTATGGGTATCCGAGAAAGCCTGTTCTTTAAATTTTTCCAAAAACTGGGCGATGTCCCCGTGTCCGTCAAATTGATTGTTGTCTAACGCCATGGCAGTACCCCGTACACAAAATACTTACATTTAATTTAACCACAAACGCCCCGTCACTGTCAACCCCGTTTTCTGACGGAAATGCGCCGTATTTACAAATGCAGTTTTCCGCGCACGGCCCCCACCAAATAAAACGACCCGGTGCACAATACGCGCGGGGATTTTTTGGCAAGCAGCAGGGCTTTTTTCCAATCCGGTTCAAACACGATGGGCGCTTTTTTGGGTGCTGCGCCGCGCAAGTCTTCTTCCGTGGCGCCGCGGGGAGAAGGCGGCACGGTTAAAATAATCCGCTCAAAATGCGGGCACAAAAGCGCCAGCATTTTTTTGTAATCTTTGTCCCGCATAAAGCCGCACAACAGCGTGGTGCCTTGCGTAAAGGGCGTTTTTTGCCAAAAATCCATCAAAAGTTCCACGGCCTGGGGGTTATGGGCGCCGTCCAAAATAAACGTGTTTTTGCCCGCGCGGGCCACTTCAAACCGGCCGGGGAGCGACACACTGGCCAACCCCTGCGCCACCGCGCTTTCCGGCAGGCCCAGCTGCCGCGCGGCTTGATACGCCACGCACGCATTGATGGTTTGGCGGCGGCCCAAGGCGTGCAGGATAAATTCCCCGCCGTCGCGCGTATGCAGCACGGTTTGATTGTTTACAAAATCGTAAGCATATTCAAAAAAGGGTTCGCCCTCCCCCACAAAACGCAAAGGAGCCTTTTGCTGTTTGGCGGTTTGGCGGATGACGTCGCGCGCGGCGGGATTGACCGTACCGCTGATGACCGGTACGCCCGGCTTGATGATGCCGGCTTTCTCGCGCGCGATTTGCGTGAGGCTGGAACCCAGATACTGCATATGGTCCAGACCGATAGACGTGATTAGACTGAGGACGGGCGTGCAGGCGTTTGTCGGGTCTTTGCGGCCGCCCAGGCCGGTTTCCAACACGGCATACTGCACTTTTTGGCGGGCAAAATACACCAAGGCGGCAGCGGTGAGGATTTCAAAAAAGTTCAGTTCTTCCTCTTCTTCCTGGAACACGTCCAGCACCGCCTGCGAAAAGTGCGGCTTGGAAATGGCTTTGCCGTCTATTTGAATGCGCTCCGTGGGCGACACCAAATGCGGCGACACAAACAGCCCCGTTTTGTACCCGGCGCACGTTAAAATGCGGGCCGTCATCGTGCACACGGAACCCTTGCCGTTGGTGCCGGCTACGTGCACAATTTTGTATTGGTTTTGCGGGTTTCCCAGCCGTTCCAACAGGGCGCGGAACCCGTCCGGCCCGGCGCCGCAGCCGATGCCGGAGCGTTTTAAAATGTAGTTAAAGACGATGTCAAAACTCATTGTTTTTCGGGGTTATACCGGCGGATATCCGCACCCAGGGCAGTTAATTTTTGCTCCAAATTTTCGTACCCGCGGTCAATGTGATA
>CALUZE010000048.1 GCA_944325235.1 uncultured Elusimicrobiales bacterium
CCGCGAAGGGATTGGCGTCAAAGGGGCTCTTTCTAAAATCAGAGCCGAAAAGAAAATTCCGGCCGTTATCTACGGCGGACACAAAGAACCCGTTAGCGTTACCGTAAGCGTAAAAGATTTGGATAAAATCGTAAAAGCCGGTAAAAACACGCTGGTGGAAATGGACCTGGGCGGTGCCAAAGAACTGGCGTTGGTGAAAGAAATCCAATACCACGTGGTTACCGATAACCCCATCCATGCCGATTTCCAGCGCGTCAGCATGAAAGACAAGATGAACGTAGTCGTGCCGCTCAAACTGGAAGGTATGCCTGCCGACGTGGCCAACTATGGCGCTATTATTGAACACATCTTGCGCGAAATTGAAGTGCGCGCCTTGGTCAGCGCCATCCCGCACGAAATCGTGTTGGACATCACCCCGATGACCATCAACAAAGGTTTGGTCGCGGGCGACATCAAACTGCCCGAAGGGGTGGAACTTGTGACCGATCCGGAAGCCCCGGTGGTGCACTTGGCCATTCCGAAAGAAGAAGAAGCTCCTGCTCCTGCACCGGCCGCTGCTGATGCCGCCGCCGCTCAGCCGGAAAGCTCCTCTACCAAGGGTAAGAAAGACGAAGAAGGCAACCTTACCAAAGACAAGGAAGCCCCGAAGAAATAACGTATGCAATACCTCCTGGCAGGGCTTGGTAACCCCGGTTCCCAATACGAGCACACGCGCCACAACGCCGGATTTATGGTGCTGGACGCCGCTGCCCGCAAATGGGGGGCCGAATGGAAAACCTGGCAGAACCTGGGAGTGTATGCAAAAGTTACCGTGGCAGGGCACGATGTCTTTCTCATCAAACCCTCTACTTATATGAACGAATCGGGCCGAGCTGTATCCAGCTTGGCCCGGTTCTATAAAATCCCGCCGCAAAACTGCCTGGTGTGTTTTGACGACGTTTCGCTGGCGGTAGGCAAGCTGCGCATCCGCAAAAGCGGTTCGGCCGGCGGCCAAAAAGGGATGAAAAGCGTGATTGAACAGCTGGGCACGCAGGACATTCCGCGCCTGCGGCTGGGCATCGGCCCCAAGCCCGAAAAGTTTGACCTGGCCAACTTTGTGCTGTCCAATTTCCCCAAGGCGGACCAGCCCGCACTGGACGACGCGCTGGCGCGCGCGGTGGACGCATTGGAAATGATTTTATCGCAAGGGCTGGAAAAAGCGATGAATACGTTTAACTGATTTGAAATGTATAAACAGCAAGGCGGAGGGAATTTCCCTCCGCCTTTTTTAATTGTCAAAAACCCCGCGGGATTTTTAGATAGGGGCTATGCCGGCTTATGCAATTTTACGTGCCACAGGTATTCGGTATTGCCGTGCGTGCCCTTGATGGGGCTTTCAATTACTTCGCCCGATACGCCGCCGTATTTGGCCTTCAGGTGCTGTTCAAAATAATCCTGCACGCGCTTGATGGCCATTTGGCGGTTTTCCTCCGTTTTTACAATGCCGTGCGGCACTTGCTTGGGGGTGAGCTCAAACTGCGGTTTAATTAAAAATACGATCTCCGCCTCCGGGGCCATTACTTTAAACAGCGGTTCCATAATCATCGTGAGCGAAATGAACGACACATCCACCGCCGCAAACTGCGGGGCCTGTTCAAACAAATCGGCCGTCATATAGCGGGCGTTGGTTTCGGGCTTAAAATGGAAATTTTTATAGCGGCGCATTTCGTCGGCCAGTTGGCCTTTGCCCACGTCCACGCCGTACACGTCTTTGGCGCCGGCCTGTATCATACAGTCGGAAAAGCCGCCCGTCGCCACGCCAATGTCCACACACACTTTGCCGGCCACGTCAATGTTCCACGCCTTCATCGCACCCGCCAGTTTCAGCCCGCCGCGCGACACATACGGGCAGGATTTTTCTTTTAAGGTGATGACGTCTTCCGGCAGTACGGTGCGGTCAGCGCGGGTGTCCACCTCGCCGTTTACCAGCACTTCGCCCGCCATAATGCTGGCTTGGGCGCGGTTGCGGCTTTGAAAAAATCCCTTTTCCACCAAAGCCATATCCAGGCGCAGTTTTTTATTGGGCATGGTCTTCCTCGGCCAAATCGGTATCAAACGGGGCGGTCATCATTTCGGCCCCTTTCTTTTTGAGTTCTTCCACCTTAAATTTTACCGTTTCCAGCTTTTGCGAAAGCTCTTTGGACAGCGTTACCCCTTCTTCAAACAATTTGACGGAAGCGTCCAAATCGGTTTGTTCTTCTTCCAGCTTGGCCACGATTTCTTCCAAGCGGGCGAGTTGTTTTTCAAAGGTGATTTTGGTTGGCATACATACCTCACTTAACTTCGGAGCGGATCATACCGTCCTGTACTTGAATAAAAAGGGTTTCGCCGGGGGCCGTTTGGTTCACCCGGCTGACGACGGAACCGTCCGCCCGGCGGGAAATGCTGTACCCGCGCTTGAGCACGGCCTGCGGCCCCAAGGCCTGGAGTTGGTTTTGCGCCAAGGCAAAGCGGTGTTCAAAGGCGGAAAGCCGCTCCTTCCACGCGCTTTCCAGGCGCAGGGTTAAATCGTCCAGTTCCTGCTCTTTGGCCAGCGTTATGGTTTCGGGGTGTTTGAATACCCGGCTGTTGACGGCCAAATCAAAGCGGCGTTTGGCACGTTCGTAAAATAAACTGATGGCTTGCAACAGGCGTTTTTGCAGTTGGGCAATATGTTCCTGCGTGTTTTGGGAGTTTTGCACCACCAGCTCCGCCGCGGCGGACGGGGTGGGGGCGCGCAAATCGGCCACGAAGTCGGCAATGGTAAAGTCCACCTCGTGCCCGACGCAGGAAATAACGGGAATTTTGCTTTTAAAAATGGCGCGCGCGACGATTTCTTCGTTAAACGCCCATAAATCTTCTATGCTGCCGCCGCCGCGGCCCACCAAAATCACGTCCGGTGCGGGCTTAAAGCGGTTTAAATCGGCAATCGCCTGGGCAATCTGCGGGGCGGCTTCGTCCCCTTGCACCAAAACGGGTGCAATGAGCACTTCCAAATGCGGGCTGCGGCGTTTTAACACGGATAAAATATCGCGCACCGCCGCCCCGGTGGGGGACGTGACGACCGCAATCCGCTGCGGGTACGCGGGAATGGGCTTTTTGTGTTCCGGGGCAAACAACCCTTCGGCTTCCAGTTTCTTTTTGAGTTTTTCAAACTCCAAAAACAAGTTGCCTTTGGCCAACGCCTCGGCCGTTTTGACTACAATTTGGTACCGCCCCTGCTTGGCATAGCATGAAAGGCTGCCCCACACGCGTACCTGTATCCCTTCCTGCAGTTCGCCGCCGTATTTGCGGGCGTCCCACTTGAACATCACGGCGGAAAGGAGCGATTCGCGGTCCTTTAAATCAAAATATACGTGCCCGCTGGCGGCCTCGCGCAAATTGCTTACTTCGCCTTCCACAAACACATCGCGGAAGACGCCCTCCAGCATTTGCTTGATGGCCAGCGTAATGGCGGTGACGGTGAACACCTGGCCGCGGAAAGGGGCTTCGGGCTCCATTTATTCTCCTTTAATTTTTTTCAGGCGCTCTATAATGGCGGGCTCTTTGCCCAGCACGCCCGGTTTGAAGAACTGCATCGGGTCGGGCATATAGAGCTGTTTGACGTAGTGATTCGGGAAATCGTGCGCGTACTTGTAGCCGCGGTTTTTGCCGCCGGAGCGCAGATTATCGGGCACGGGGCGGTATTTGCCTTCGCGCACTTCTTTCAGGGCGGCGTCCACCGCCAGATAGGCGGAGTTGCTCTTGGGGCAGCACGCCACGTAAATGGCGGCATGCGCCAAGGGGATGCGCACTTCCGGCATGCCCAGCTCTTCGGCCGCGGCAAAGGCGGCCTGCGCAATCATCATGGCGTAAGGTTCGGCCAGCCCCACGTCCTCGCACGCGCAAATGAGAATGCGCCGCGCGATAAAACGCGGGTCCTCGCCGCTTTCCAGCATGCGCGCCAACCAGTAGACGGCGGCGTCCGGGTCCGACCCGCGCATGGATTTAATAAAAGCGGAAATAATGTCGTAGTGTTCGTCGCCTTTTTTGTCGTAGTTCAGGTGGCGGCGCTGGATGCACTCTTTGGCGATGTCCAAACTAATGTGTTTTAACCCGTCTTTGCCGGGTTCCGTGGTGACAAACGCCAGTTCGGCGGCGTTTAGCATTTTGCGCGAGTCGCCGTTGGCTTGGGTGATTAAATAGTCCGCGGCGTCGGCGTCTATTTGGGCTTTTTCGTTTTCGGCGGCGCGGGCAAGAATTTTGAGCAAATCTTTTTCGCCCAGCGCTTTAAATTCAAATACGGAAAAGCGGGATAACAGCGCCGTGTTGATGTAAAAATACGGGTTTTCGGTCGTAATGCCAATTAAAATGATGTCGCCCCGCTCCACGGACGGGAGCAGTACGTCCTGCTGGGTTTTGTTAAAGTGGTGGATTTCGTCCAAAATCACCAGCGTGCGCTTGTGTTCAAACGAGGGCGTGCGGGCGCGTTCCTGGGCTTCGGCCAGCACTTTTTTGATGTCCGCCACACCGGCCGCGGCGGCGTTTAATTCCACCGTGTAGGATTGGGTGCGCGAAGCAATATAGCGCGCCGTGGCGGTTTTGCCGCAGCCGGGCGGGCCGAAAAACACGGCCGATTTAATCATATCGGCTTCCAACAGCCGGCGCAGCATTTTGCCCGGCCCCAGCAAATGGGGCTGGCCGGCAAAATCTTCCAGCTTTTTGGGTGCCTGGCGCGCGGCCAGCGGCATGGTGTCCTGTTCGTCGGTCATAGTGCTATTTGTGCGAAGCGTCCAGCGACGCTTTTAATTTGCTGATTAAATCGTCCACGCGGGATTCTTCTTCCTTGCGCTTGCCCCCTTCGTTTTGGCTTTGCAGATACGCCTGCGCGGCAAAGTGCAGGGCGGCCATCAAAGCTTGTTTTAGCGTGTCAATTTCGCCTTCTTCCTGCAGCTGGAGCATGTACTTTTCCACGGTGGCGGCCAAATCGGTCAGCTCCACCATCCCCAGCCCGGCGGCTTCTATATCCAGCGGGATACGCTTAATTTCCACTTGAACAATGTCTTTAGGCATATATTAGGTATTGTAACTTTTTTGCCGCGTGTTTGGGGGTTTTTGGGCGCGCAAGCGCAAAAAACCCTAAAAAATAAGAAAATTTCCCTATACAGCCGCCTAAAAAGATATAATAAAGTATATGACTATCAACGAATTTAAATCCGCCTGTTCTGCCATTGAACAGGAATATAAGACCAAAATCGGCCAAGCCGCCGATTCGGCCGCCGTGGAAGAATTGCGCGTAGCCGCCCTGGGGCGCAAAGGCGCACTGACCGAACTGTTAAAAGGGCTGAAAGATTTTTCCATTGAAGAAAAGAAAGAAGCCGGCCCGCTGGGCAACGCGCTCAAAGCCAAACTGGCCGCGGCGCTGGATGAAAAAACCGAATTTTTTGCCGCTAAAGAAATCAACGACGAACTCAACAAAGTAACCCTGGACTTAACCCTGCCCGGCTACCCCGTGGCCAAAGGCCACCGCCACCCGCTTTCCGTGGCGCAGGACCGGATGACCACCATTCTGTCCCGCCTGGGTTTTGAATGGGCCGAAGGACCGTGGGTAGAGGACGAAAAACACAATTTTGACTTGCTTAATATTCCGCTGCACCACCCGGCGCGCGACGCGCAGGATACGTTTTTTGTGGACAGCAAAATGCCGCTTGTGCTGCGCACGCATACGTCCAATGTGCAAAGCCGGTATATGGAAAAACACAAACCGCCGCTGCGCATTATGGCCCCCGGCCGCGTGTTTAGAAACGACAGTCTGGATGCCACCCACAGCCCCGTGTTTCACCAGATTGAAGGGCTGTATGTGGACAAAAACGTCAGCCTGGCCGATTTGAAAAGCGACCTGTCCGCCTTTATGAAAGGCTTGTTCGGCAACAAGGCCGAAATCCGCTTTCGCCCGTCGTTCTTCCCGTTTACGGAACCCAGCGTGGAAGTGGACGTAAAATGCGTGTTCTGCCAGGGCAAAGGCTGCAACGTGTGCAAAGGCAGCGGCTGGATTGAAATGCTGGGCGCCGGCGTCGTGCACCCCAACGTGCTGCGCAACTGCGGCATTGACCCGGAAGTGTACAGCGGCTACGCCTTTGGTATGGGCGTGGAACGCCTGGCAATGATGATGCTCAACATCAAAGACATCCGCACGTTCTACGAAAACGACTTGCGCGTGCTGAAACAATTTTAAGGAATGTAACAAATGAAGATATTGTATTCTTGGCTGAAAGATTTTATTGACCTGGATTTAACGCCCGAAGAACTGGTAAAAAAACTAACCGACCTGGGCATTGAAGTGGCTTCCGTGGAAACGACGGGGGCGGACTTTGAAGGCGTGCACGTGGCGCAGATTATTAAAATTGAGGACCACCCGGATTCCGACCACCTGCACCTGGTCACGCTGGACCTGGGCGGCGGCAAAACGCAGCGCGTGGTGTGCGGCGCGCCGAACGTGGCCGTGGGCCAAAAAGTGCCTTTGGCGCGCGTAGGGGCGCGGCTGGGCAAAACCGTTTTGAAAGCGGCGGTAATCCGCGGGGTGGAATCGGAAGGGATGATTTGCTCCTCGGACGAGTTGGGCCTCACGCAGACCCGCGCCCGCGGCATTATGGTGCTGGACGAAAACCTCCCGCTGGGGACGGACGTTTCCAGCCTGTACGGCAAGCCCGATTCGCTGTTTGATTTGGAAATTACTTCCAACCGCCCGGATTTGCTTTCCCACCTGGGCGTCGCGCGCGAACTGGGGGCACTGTTAAATAAACCCGTCAAACTGCCGGAAGTCAAAAACGTAAAAGGCGAAGGCAAAGCGCTGGAAGTGGAAATCCAAAACCCGCAAGGCTGCCCGCGCTATACGGGGCGGATTATCCGCGGCGTGAAAAACGCCGAATCCCCGGAGTGGATGAAGCAGCGTTTGGCCGCGATGGGCCTCAACCCCAAAAACGCGCTAGTGGACGTGACCAACTACGTAATGTTTGAGCTGGGCAACCCCTTGCACGCGTTTGACTTGCGCGAAGTGGAAGGCGGCAAAATCATCGTGCGCAACGCCCAGGAAGGCGAAAAATTCACCGTGTTGGGCGGGCGCGAACTGACGCTCAATGCCAACTGCCTGATGATTGCCGACGCGCACAAAGCCACCGCGCTGGCCGGCATTATGGGCGGTTTGGACAGCGGCATTAAGGACGACACGCAGGACATTTTTATTGAAGCCGCCTATTTTGACGCGCCGACCGTAAACAAGACGGTCAAAAAATTTGCCATTTCGTCCGATTCTTCCCAACGTTTTGAACGCGGTACGGACATTGAAGGCGTAACGCTGGCCATGCAGCGCGCGACGGACCTGTTTTTGCAGCTGTGCGGCGGGACGGCTTCGGAAGTGGTGGACGTGTATCCCACCCGCTACGAAAGCCCGGTCGTTACGTTCACGCCGGCCGAAATCAACGCCATTTTAGGGGCGCAAATTCCGGAAGAACGGCTGAAAGAAATTTTCTCCCGCCTGGCGGCGGAATTCCACGCGGACGGCGAAAAGTGGACCTTTAAAGCGCCCACCCACCGCCGCGATTTGAACCACAAATGGGACTTGGCCGAAGAAGCCGCCCGCTTTGCCGGCTACGATATGATTCCCGTTTCCGAAACCAAAGCCAGCCTGGCCTTTGCCGATAACCCCAAAGGCATTGACGTCGGCAAGAAATACGCCGCGGCGTTAATCGGCGCGGGTTTCTGCGAATGCAAAAACATTGATTTCTTGGGGGAAAAGGAACTCAAAGCTTTTGGCGTGGACCCCAAGTTCTGCATCAAAATCAAAAACGCGCTGGCCCAAGGGTGGGACTATATGCGCCCGGTGCTGCTGCCCGCCCTGTTGAAAAACGTGGAAAGCAATTTCCGCTTCGGCAACCACAATTTGGCGTTGTTTGAAACGACCAAAACGTTCCAATCCATCAAGGGCTTCCCGGTGGAAGGCTATGCCGTGGCCGGGGTGCTGACGGGCACGCTGGAGCAGGAAAAATTCTTCGGCGGTGCGCTGCGCCCGGTGGATTTCTACTGGCTGAAAGGTTTGATGGAAGCGTTGTTTGCAGACGTGGAAGGCGTGACGCTGGTACCGTCCAAAACGGCGCCGGTGTATATGCACCCCAAAATTTGTATGGACATTGTATTTGGGGGCAAAGTCATCGGTGTGTTTGGCAAAGTGCACCCGCTGACGCTAAAGACCTTCGGCATTAAAGCGCAGGACGTGTGGGCGTTTGAATTTACCACCAAACTGCTGGAAAAAGCGTTCTCAGCGCAGGACTTTAAACCGGCCAAAGACGTGGCGGTGTTCCCGCCGTCTTTGCGCGATTTGTCCGTCGTGCTGGACGAAACCGTTCCGTATGCGGCCGTTACGAGCGCGCTGGACAAAACGCCGCTGGATGTGGATATGACGTACCACTTGATAGACTTGTACCAGGGCGAACACCTGCCGCAAGGCAAAAAGAGCGTTACGTTCTCGCTCGCGTTTTCCAGCCCCAAAGGCACGTTGAAAGACAAGGAAGTGGACGCCGCCTTCAACCGCATTGTGGAACAACTGCACACGCAAGTGGGGGCGGAGCTGAGGTAATATGCAGGAAAAACTCAAACAGCTGGAGCTTTTGGTCTCGCAACTGCTCGCCCGGCAGAAGGAAACGCAGGGCGAAAACGCCGCGCTGAAAGCCAAGGTTCGCACGCTGGAGGAAAATGTAGAAAAACTGAAAAGTACCGAAAGCGAATTGCGCACGCTGAAAGAGTGGAAACGCAATACCCAGGCAGTGCTAAAACGCCTGTCCGCCAAGTTGGACAAAGAAATTG
>CALUZE010000049.1 GCA_944325235.1 uncultured Elusimicrobiales bacterium
CGGAAGAAGAAATTCATTTTTTGGAGAACGACAAATGACGGTGGAAACGGCCGAAAATTACGTGTTGCAGCTGCTGCCCAAATTGGGGGTGAACAAACGGCGCGAGCTGGTGCGCCTGGTGTACGAAATTGCCAAGCGGGACGGTTCCGCCCCGCAGGATATTTTGCCGGCACAAAAAAATTTGAATTTTGAATCCGCCAAAAAACAACTCTTGGCCAAGCGCTATCCCGTCAATTTTAAAACCGCCGCCAAGGACCGCTTTTATTTGCCCAAGCTGGAGCTGGACCCCGCCTTGCGGGCGGATTTAACGCCGCGGGCGTTTTACCCCAAAACCGTCTATATAGAAACGTCCGTGCGGGACAGCGAACTCGCCGCGCGCGTGCGCGAGGCGTTCCCGAAAGCCGAATTTAAAGAAACGGACGGAAAGACCCAAGTCGGCAGTCCGAATTTTTCGCACCGACTGGACACCCTGCTTATCCACCGCGAAAAATATGATTTTTTAAAACCCTGCCCCTGCAGCTGCGGGTCGGCCGGGTGCGGGTACAATTTAATCAATTTGGGGTTCGGCTGCCGGTTTGAATGCGAATATTGTTTTTTGCAACAATATCAAAATCTGCACGCCGTGCTGCTGCCGGCCAACCTGGACGAATTTTTAAGCAAAATAGACGGGGCGACCTTTTGCAAAGGTCCGTTTGACCGCCCGCGTATCGGGAGCGGCGAGTTTACGGACTCGCTCGTGTTTGACGATTTAACCCGCTACTCGCAAAAAATTGTGCCGTTTTTCCGCGCGCGGCCGCAGCTGCAGTTTGAATTTAAAACCAAAAGCGTCAATATCGGCGGATTATTGGACACCGGCGGGTGCGAAAATGTGGTGGTTTCGTGGTCGGTTAATTCGTCCAAAATCACCGACGGCGCCGAACATTTTACGCCGCCTTTAACCGCCCGCCTGCACGCCGCATGCGAAGCGGCCCGCGCGGGCTACCGCTTGGGGTTCCATTTTGACCCGGTAATTCTTTATGACGGCTGGCAGGAAGACTACGCCCGCACCGTGCAGGAAATGGCCGACACGCTGCCGCAGGACAAAATCGCCTGGATTAGCGTGGGCACGCTGCGCTTTAGCCGCGAGCTTAAAAAAATGATTGAAAACCGCTTCCCGGACAATACGATTTTGGACGGTGAATTTTTGCTGGATTTTGACGGCAAAATGCGCTACGGGGACGCTCAACGCCGGGAAGTGTACCGTTTTTTGGTGCCGCTTTTGCGCCGCACGTTCCCGCGGGCGCACGTGTATTTGTGTATGGAGGACCCGCACCTGGCGGCGGAATTTAATTAGCCCGCCGCAGCATTTTACCCATTAAAAAAGGCCCCGTTTGCGCGGGGCCTTTTGTTGGGCAGCTGCCCGAAATTATTTGGTCAATCGTTCCAACTGTTCGTTGAACTCCTGTGCCAGGTTGGGGCTGAAACCTTCCCACACTTTTACGGCGCGGTGTTTCTTGTCAAACAGCACGGCGTGCGGCAAGCCGGTTACTTCCATCACTTGTGCGGCCCCGCCGGCGTTGTAAAGCACTTTGGTGGTCAGGCCGTGTTCTTTGGCTACGGCCAGCACGGCGTCTTTGTCGTTATCCATAAACGCGCTTACAATTTCGGCTTTTCCGTCAAAATTTTTAGCCGCTTCGTTCACGGCCGGCATGGACATTTTGCAGTACGGGCACCAAGAACCCATAAACACAATCAGCACCGGTTTGCCTTTGTAATCGGTGGAAGTCCAAACGGCTTCTTCTTCCGCTTCGGCGGCGACGGGCATTTCCACCACGCCCAGCGTAGGTACTTGCGGCAGCTTCAAACAGCCCGCCAGCAATACAACGGCAGTTAAAATGAGCAATTTTTTCATCGTTTTCTCCTTTGCAGGAAACCCCCCAGGAGGGCTCCGTATATGATAGAATACAAAAGATGGGTAAATTAATCAATTCTCTGGTACGGATACTGGAAGAACGCGTGGATATTTTGATTATGCCGCGGCTGGGCTCTTCCAAAAAGTTTAAAGTGCGCGTGCTGACGCTCGTACTGGTGTTTATTTTATGGCTGATTGTAACGCTGTGCGGATTTCTGTTTTTTATCCGCGCGTACGACTATAACATCACCAAAGCCGACAACAATTTGATGCGCGTAAAAATGAAGCTCATCGCCGATGAGCTGGAACGCGGCCGCAAATACCTGGATTTAACCCGTACCACCGATACCCAAATGCGCCAAATGCTGGGTATGCCCGGCGGCAAATTTATCAACCTGCCCAAAGGGTGGGAAGAAGCCAAAGCCAAGGAAGATGCCCACTTTAAAGAAGAAATGGGCAAAGACTTGGAACAACTGGACGTAGACGAATTTGAAAAATATATTGATACAATAGAAGACGACGCCAAAACCCGTTTGGCCAGCTTTCAGGAAATCGCCTGGTACTTTGCCAACCGCCGCGAAGGGCTCAACTCCATTCCGTCTATCCGTCCGTCCACGGCACGGATCAGCTCCGGTTTCGGGTATCGGTTGGATCCTTTTGGCCATCGCACTACCAAGCGCCACAACGGGATAGATTTTGCGGGCAAGCCGGACAGCCCCATTGTCGTAACGGCGGACGGCGTCGTGCGCCACGCAGGCTGGGTGCCCAGTTACGGGCAGGCCATTTTGGTGGACCATGGGTTAGGCTACTCCACGCTGTATGCACACACCACCCAAATCCGGGTAAAATCCGGGGATGTGGTCAAGCGCGGCGACCGGATTGCCACCATGGGCTCCAGCGGCCGCTCCACCGGCACACACTTGCACTACGAAGTATGGAAAGACGGTCAGGCCGTCAATCCAAGAGATTATTTTAAATAAATTTTAGGAGGAAGGTTATGGGTTTCTTGAAGAAGGATTCGGATTTCTCTTCCGGTGAACATTTCTCGGTCGTCAGTGCGGAATGCTATTTCCAGGGTACGCTCAGCGTGCAGGGTTCCCTGCGCGTGGACGGAACGCTGGAAGGCTCGGTGGATAACGCCCGCCACGTGATTGTGGGCACGGACGGCAAAATCGTGGGCGACGTGACGGCGGAAATCGTCGTGTGCGGCGGCGCGATTGAAGGCAACGTATGCGCCGAAATGTTGGAAGTGTTGGCGGCGGCGTCCATCAAGGGCGACATCCGCGCCAAAAAAATGATTGTGGAAGAAGGCGGCCGCATTGAAGGACAGTGCGTCATCGGCGGCGGCGAAGAAGAAGATAAATCCGCCCAACCCTCCGCCAAAGAAAAAGAAAAAAATGCTAAATAACGGGAGCTTCAGATTATGATTTCGTTTCTCATCAAACACAAAAAAATCATCCTTATCGTTACGCTGGCCTTCTTTTTGGGCAGTATCGTCTATTTAGGGGCGGATGCGTATCGCCGCGGCAATTTCAGCACGACGGCCGCCCAAGTGGGCTCGGCCGACATTACCTACCGTGACCTCTACCGCGTGACCGAGGACCGCGCCCGCATGCTGCGCAACCAGGGCGTGGACGTAGATGAAGAAATGATGAAGTACCTGCGTCAGCAATTTTTGGCGGCGCTGATCAGCGAGGAAGTCCTTAACCAGGCCGCTCACAAAGCCGGGATGGAAGTGTCCGACTATGAAGTGGCGTACGATATTCAAACTTCTCCGCTGTTTGCGCAAAACGGCCAGTTCAACAAAGCCGCGTATGAATATGCCCTCAAACGCTCCGTGGGCATGAGCCCGGCCGAGTTTGAAAAACAACTGCGCAGAGGCAAACTGGCGGACCGCTTCCGCGGGGTGTTGTATTCGTACTACAAATTAACGCCCGAAGAAATTAAATACGCCTACAAAGTGCAGCACGGCAATCTGAAAAATTTTAAACAAAACAAAGAAGATTTCGCCGCGCAACTGATGGATACCAAAATGGAAACTGCCCAGATTGGTTTCTTTGATCAGTTTAACAATGAAGTAGAAATTAGAACTTTTTTACAGGATTAAGCCGTGAATAACGAAGTATTGGTAGTAGGATCCGTTGCGTTTGACACGATTGAAAACGCCAACGGCAGTGTGCAGCGTGTGCTGGGCGGAGCGGCCAGTTATGCTTCCGTCTGCGCAAGCTATTTTGCCCACCCGGCGATTGTGGCCGTGGTAGGCACCGACTTTACCGACGAAGACCGCGCGCCGTTCATCCGCCGGAAAGTGAACCTGGACGGCCTGCAGGTGAAGGAAGGGAAAACCTTCCATTGGGGCGGCAGTTACGATAAAGATTTTAACACCGCCGTGACGCGCTTTACGGATTTGAACGTATTCCAAAATTTCAACCCGATGCTGAACGAAAAACAGAAAAAAGCCAAAGCGGTTTTTTTGGCCAATATAGACCCGGAACTCCAGCTGTCCGTTTTGAACCAGGTCAAACACCCCAAAATTGTGGCGTGCGATACGATGAACTATTGGATTTCTTCCAAAAAAGATGCGTTAATGAAAGTAGTCAAGCGCATTGACATCCTGTTTTTAAACGAAAGCGAAGCCCGCCAGCTGACGGGAGAATACAACCTGATTACGGCCGGACGGAAACTGCTGGAAGAAGGTGTAAAGTACGTGGTGATTAAGCTCGGTTCCAACGGGGCGATGCTGGTGAGCAAAAAAGGAATGGCCCAGCTGCCGCCCTATATTTTGGAACACGTGCACGACACGACCGGTGCCGGCGATACGTTCGGCGGCGGGTTTACGGGCTATTTGGCAAGCCTGGACAAATGGGACAATTTAAACGCCATCAAACGCGCGATGATGATTGGCAACGTGATGGCGTCGTTTACCATTGAATCGTTCAGCGTGGACCGCTTGGCCAATTTAACCAAGAAAGACATTAATAAGCGTTTGAAAGAATATACTTCTATGCTGCGCTTTTAGCCGCTTTTGCAAGGAACGCCCTTTTGTAACGGGGCGGTTTTTTGCGGAAATGGCGGCCTGTACGGAGGTAGGAAAACACCCGGCGGGCACGAGTTGACGGGGGCGATTAAAAATTGTGCACGAAAAAAATTTTCTTTTACCCGAAAATTTGCTAAAATAAACATATACGATTTATGCCGGGGTGCTGGAATTGGTATACAGGATGGTCTCAAAAACCATTGCCCTTTCGGGCTTAAGGGTTCAAGTCCCTTCCCCGGTAATATTTAAAAACCCTTTGACGATAGTCAAAGGGTTTTTTGTTTGGCAAATTTTGGTTTTTATTTGGCCGCGCGCTGCTTATAGCTGCTGTTGCGGAACAACGCTTTTACGGCTTGGGTACATACCGAAGATAAGTTGTACCGCCCGATGCGGCTGCCGGGCACGAAAGATTGCAAAATGTTTTTGTACGATCTGCCCGCGCGGGCTTTTTTAACGAGCTCCGCTTGGGAGATAATGCCTTTCCCGGCAATAGTTGCGTTGTAGTGTACTTTGGCCAGTTCGTTATTTTTCAGCAGTACAAGTCCGGCGGTTTCTTTGGCGGCTCTTTTTACTAAATCGTTGGGGAGCTCCTGGTCGTTTACGCGTTTGCGGCAGTTGTAGGCCTGGTCGCTGGTGGTAGAGAGCAATTGGAAAAATTGCCAATTTAAGTTGCCGCTTTCCAACGCTTGCAAGCGGTCCTGCACCATATACAGCGCAAACGTGCGCGCCATAATGCTTTGGGCTTTTAAGGCGTGGATGGAAGGTTCGGAGCCTAATTCGCAGTTGACCACGTGGGTGACGTAGTCCTCCAGCTCGGCTGTTTCCACGACGTTAATCCCGCTTTTTTGGAAAATGGTTAAAGGCCCGTTATACGTGATGTCCCCTCCGTAGGCCGGGTGACGGATGGTGGCAAATTCGCCTCTTTGGGCGGGGAATTGCTGCCATTTTAAGAAAGGGGGAAGCGGCTGCTTTTTAAGCGAAGACATCGGGGTCGCCCAGCGGAAATTGACGGAAGATCCCAGCGAACGTACCACGTGGACGGGTTCCCGGGTAGTGGTTAAAGACTTGCGGATTTTCGTTTTGGCATTTGCGACGGAAATCTGTATGCCTTTGGAAGTGGAGACCAGCTTAAGCTGGTTTTTGGCTGAAATCGGCCCATAAAAATGTTTACCAATTACAATGGCATAATTTTGTGCAAACGACATATTCACCCGCGCAGCGTGTTTGACAATCAGTACATTGACCGAGTGCGCCCACGCCCCCGTGTGGCACAGCAATAATACCAACAAACTAATTAACATTTTCCTCATACTTATATTATAAAAGTCTCGCCGGCTGCCGCCCAGGGTCTTTGGTCCCAGCGGGCGTTAGGACTAACGGCTCGGCCCGAAATAGGCCTTTTTGGCCCCGGGCAAACGTAACTCTATTAGATTATTTTTCCGACGAAACGTTCTTGTTATAATATAAATATATGAGACGTTTTGGTTTGCTGCTAGTGCTGCTGTGGGTGGGATTGCCTGTTTTTCCTCAAATATATCGAGTAGGCGGTATCACGCCTCTTTCCGTATATGAACTTTCCGGCCCGGCGTGGGAAGTATCGGCCGGGGCGTTCGCGTCTACGGCTACACTATACACGCGGAAGAACAACAAAGTATTTAATGGGGAATTAGGCTTGGCGGTGCGGGGGTTATATGCCCTTTCTTCGTGGGCGGCCTTCGGGGTGGAGGGGCAGTTTTCCCGGGCGGAGGACGCTGCCTACGTGGTGGACGACTATCAGGTTTTGCGTGTAGGCGGGGTGGGCAAGTTTACGCTTACGCCGGATACAAATCCCCGGGTATATTTATTGCTGGGGGCAGGTGTCATTCGGCGGGAGTTACAGTCCATGCAGTTTTTTAAGGATACTGCAACGGACGGATACGCCCTGGTGGGTTGGGGGCTGGAAAAATATTTCGTCGGCGGATGGTTTGGCGGGGTGGAGCTGTACGGCATGTACGACAGCGCCCCGCGTTTAAATGCCTATTTTCGCGTGCCCCACCGCTGGACGGCCGGCGTCCAGCTGCGGTTTGGTTTGCAATTTTAACGATTAGGGGTACAGCCTGCGGCCCGGTTTTTTAAACGCGTTGCGTTTGCCGGGCTTTTTTTTCGGGTTGGTTTTCACGCCGTAAAAATTCAAAATGCCTTCGTACAACGCTTGCACCAAGTCCGAGCGGCCTTCTTTGGTTTTGGCCATTTCTTCCTGTTCGGGCAAAATCAAATACGCGTTTTCCACCAGAATGCTGGGCAGCTGCGGAATGCGCGGAATAAACAACACATCGTTGGCAATCATTCCGTTATCGGGCAGTGGGACATTGCGCGTAAATGCGTCGTAGACGGCTTGCGCCAGCTGGAAACTGTGCGGATAGTTGTAGTACACCGAGTATCCGCGCGCCCGCGCCAGCGGGTTAATTGTTTCCGGCAGGGCGTTGTAGTGCAGGCTGACGAAAATGTGTGCGTTTTCCTTCAGGGCCAGTTGGTAGCGGCTTTGCAGGCTGCGCTGGTTGTTACCTTGGCGCGTCATAATCACAGTGGCGCCGGCCGCTTCCAACAGCGGTTTTAGGTCTTCGGCCAGAGCCAGGTTGGCTTCGTACTCCAAGTATCCTGTCGGGCCGACGGCGCCGTCGTACGGGATGGTGCGGCGGGGGCTGTGCCCGGCATCCAGCAAAATGCGCGCGCCTTTTAACGGCAATTTGGAAGTGGGGGTTAAGGCCGGGCGGTGCATTAAGTCTATCACCAGGTTTGCCCCGTCAAAATCGTACGCATGCCCCCACAGCGCGGCGTCTTTTTTAAAATAAATTTTAAACAGAAGCGTATCGTCGGCCGGTTGGGACCAGATAATGTTTTCAATAATGGAGTAATCCGGGGCCAGCGTATAATTTTCGTCAAAGCCGTCCACGTAATAAAGGGTCAGTTCCAGGCGGTCGTTAAACTCGTGAATACTGATGGGTACCGGCTTTTTTCCCGCAAAAACCAAACGCGTTTTTTCAGGCGTGGCGGAGGTTTTTAACCCGTAAATATGGTTCGGTTCGTACTTGGCAAACAGAGAGGTTTTTAATTTATCTTCTTCCAGCCAGGCCGATTCCTGTTCGTTTAAAGCAATGCGGTACTGTCCGTTCATCCGCCCGTTAATCAGTACGTCTCCGTATGCGCGGTAGAAGGGATAAAGGTTTTCGCGCGGGGTGGGGATTTTGCGCAATTTTACGCCGGGCGACAGCACCAGCGCGTGGGTGAACGGGTCCTCTAAATCCAGCACTTTGATGCGGGCGGGCGCCGTAATTTTGGCGCTGGTATCGTCGGGGCCGTTTTTCATTTTGTACGTTACTTTGGCCGTTTTGGGCTTTTGTTCGGCGTCAATTAAATATTTGGCGCGATACCTCCCGGGGGAGGATATGTCCTCCTTCATCGGAATGTTTTTGGCGTTTTTTAAGCCCGATAACGTGAACGTCACTTCGGCACCCGGCGTGCCGCGCACGTACAGCCCCACCACATCGCCCGGAATGAGTTCCACCGGCGATTGCGGAAAGACTTCTTCCGGGTCAAATTCGGCGCGGGCGGAAAAGTCTTTA
>CALUZE010000050.1 GCA_944325235.1 uncultured Elusimicrobiales bacterium
ACGAACGATTTGAGTTCTTCCTGTTTGGGTTCAATGAACATATTTTTGACAAACAGGTTCGTCCACGCGCATTCGGTAATGGCGCGCACTTTGAGGCGGGAAGCCTCGCTGGAGCCCACGTACGCATCGCGCACAAAGAGGTCTTTGTCTTTGACGTATTCTTTTACTTTGGCGAAGATTTTGTCAAAGTATTCGGGTTTGATGCCCTTGTTGCTTTTGTTGTAGAATAGTTTGCCTTCAATGTCTTTGGTTTCCACAAAATAGCGGTCGTTTGGGCTGCGGCCGGTGTGTTTGCCGGTGCTCACGCACAAGGGGCCCCCGTAAACGATGTTGGACTCGCCGCGGGAAAGCGACTCTTGGTACAAAGCCGGAGTGGAATAGTTCCAGTAAACGGTTTTAGCAGTGCTGATGCCAGCGTGTTCAAGTCCGTAATCCGGTTTAAAAAAATCCGGTTTAGCATTTAATGTTTTCATGTTAATCCCTCGTAAGTAATTTATCCCCGATTTTCATCTCTTTCGGAACATTCTTATCAAGCGCCCAGCGGATGCGGCGCATGCCTTCCACGATGGAGGCTTCGTCCGCACAGTAGCTGATGCGCAAGTACCCTTCCGCCCCGAAGGAGACACCGGGCACCACGGCCACCAACGCTTTTTCCAACAAATACTGCGCCAACGCATTGGAATCGGCGTTGTAGTGGCTAAAATCCATAAACGAATAGAACGTTCCCGCCGGCTTTTGCACGTGAACGTGCGGGATTTGCGCGGCCTCTTTTAGCAGCACGTCGCGGTTGTGCTGCAAGATGCGGCACAAGTCCTGCACGCAGCTTTGGTCGCCTTTTAAAGCGGCGGCCGCGGCCACTTCGGACAAGTCGCAGTTGCAAGACGTGCTTTGGGCCTGCATACGTCCCATCGCGGCGATGAGCGCCTGGTTGGCGCACACGGCCCAGCCGATGCGCAGCCCCGTCAGGCCGTACAATTTGGACACGCCGTTAATGATGACCAAATTATTGCCTTCCCGGGCGTAAGCACAGGGGTTGGGTGTTTTTTTGCCGTCAAAAACAAGTTGATGGTAAATATCGTCCATCGCCAAAAAAATCTGGTGTGCTTCGGCAAATTCCACAATGGTTTTGATGAAATCTTCGCTGTAAATCTGGCCGGAAGGATTGCAGGGGCTGTTGATTAAAATCGCCTTGGTTTTGGGCGTCACGGCTTTTAAAATCTGTTCGGCCGTTACCCCCAGCTGTTTGCCTTCGCCGCGCACGATTACGGGCGTTCCCCCCGCCATGCGCACCATTTCCGGATAGCTCACCCAGTACGGGGCCGGAAAGATGACCTCGTCGCCGGGGTTCACTACGGAAAGCAAAAAATTGTACAACGCCTGTTTGGCGCCGGCCGAAATAATTACGTGGGCCGTTTCGTAACGGCGGCCGTAATGGGCCTGCGTGTAATCCAGCACCGCGGCTTTTAATTCCGGCGTGCCGGAAGAAGGCGTATATTTGATTTTGCGGCTTTGCGCTTTTTGGATAATGGCGTCCACCGCGGCCTGCGGCGCGGGGTAGGTGGGTTCACCGCCGCCCAAATGGATGACGGGTTCGCCGGCGGCCTTTAAAGCACGGGCCTTGGCGTTTATTTTTAGGGTAGGCGAATCGCCGATGGTGTTCGCCAGCTTGCTTAATGAGATGGACATATTTTTCCCTCTACGCACATTCTAACATTTAATTTAGACAAAAGGGCATAAAAATCCCCGCGTTGCAAAAACACGAGGATTTATAAGGGGAAAACGCTTATTTTTCCGGCTGTTTGGCGGGTGCCTCTTGCGGGGGCTGCGTGCCTTTTTGCTGCGGCGCCGCACCTTTCTGTTCCACGCGGTCCCGCACCTGCTGCGTAAACGTCAGGCGGGCGCGGTGGATGAGCCCGGCCAAAGCAGGCACTTCTTTGCGGATAAAATATTCTTTTTCCACATACGGTTTCATCCCTTTAAAGCGCAGGCGGTACACCGTTTTAATCGGGTAGAAAGGCGGCGTGAACAACGCCAAATAGCCGCCCAAACCGCCGCCGTTTAAATACGCCGGGCGGGTGCCTTCGTACCCCACCAAGCGCGCGTGCGGATAGATGGTGGCTTTTAAATGCGGGATTTTGGTCAGCGCCGCTTCGGCCTGTTGCACGCCGATTAAATCGCGCGTCGGGTCCAGCCCGTCGCTCACCATCGTGCCGGCGCGGACCTGGTCCAAATCCGGCGATTTTAAATCTTTCAAATATGGCACGGAATTTAATGTGACCACTTGCGGCTGAAGGGTTTGCACATCAAACGTGACCGCTTTTACGTGTTGGAAATCCACCGGCTCAAAACGGCTGACGGTGGAAGTGCCGTCGTACCCTTCGCGCACGCGGCCGGCGTAACCGCCGTCCGCAAACGACATTTGGCACACGCCGCCGATTTTGTCAAAGTTGTTAATTTGCACCGTCAGCGAGGAAGGATTGACGTCTTCCAAGAGCGAGGGCGACGTACCGGCCACATATTCTTGTTCGTTAATACGCACCGGCGTACCGAACGATTGGCGGTACTGGGACGTCATCACCTTGCCGAACTGGTCCAGCGTCACGTAGTTGGATGAATTGCCCAGCACCAGCCAGTTTTGGATTTTTTCCCACCACGAAACTTTCTTTTGCGCCGCCCGGTTGATGTATTCCGCCGCGGCCAGGTTGCGCCGTTCGTTTTCCAGCGCGACCCACTTTTCGCTGTTCAAAAAGAACTCCGGCATCCGCCCCTCGGCAAAAAAAGCCGTCGGGCGCGTTTGCGTAAAATAATCTTTCAGGCTGACGGTTTTCCCGCCGTCCAATTCCACCGGTTTGCGCCACAGTTGGTTAATCAGCGCGCGGTCCGCCTTCAGCCCGCGCTTGCGGATTTCGCCCACCAGCTCTTTCCAGTTATGCCGCAGGCCCGCCGTCATCCGCGGGTCGTTGGCGTAGCGGAAGCCTTGCTTAAAGCTGTAATCGGCCATCGTGGTGGCCAGGTCAATCAGCTCCACGTTGTGGGTGTAGATGGAGCCGTCTTCTTCGGCCAGTTCCACAAAGCGTTTAACGTTTTCGTTAAATTTATTTTTGTAATATCCCGCAGGCAGGCGTCTGGTGCCGGCAATTAAACGGTCGTCGTACATAAAGTCCGGCAGGCGGCCCGTTTCGCGGATGGGGTTCAAAATCACTTTTTCGGCTTCTTCCAGCGGCATATAGTACAGGTATTCCATTACGTTGTTGGCCTTGGCGGCGGACATACCGGTAATGGCTTCCACCTGGTCGCGCGGGCGGAAATAACCGTTTTTAAAATACTCCAGCCAATCGCGGATGATGCGTTCTTCCTCTTTCAAGCCGGAAGGATATTCCTTGCTGATGATACCCGTGCGCGGCATCGTTTCCAACACCGGCACTACCGGGTTGTATACGCCATCGGCCGGAGCGGCCTGCGCGGTTTGGGCCGGCTTATCGGCGGGTTTAAACCAGTTTTTGATGCGTTTGCCCCATTCCATCACGGGCAGGCCGGCATACAACACGCCGGAATTGTCCGCCGCGGAAACGGCTTCTTGCGGGGCGGGTTCTTCGGCCGCAGGGATTTGAGAAACGGGTTCTTCGGCCGCGGGCGTTTGCGGGGCCGGTTTGGCCGCCGCGGGCTGGGCAACTGCCGGTTTAGCCGCAACCATGGGGGCCGCGGTTATCCGCGGTTTTAACGCCAGCCATTTGCGGGTAGCGTCCGCCGATACGTCCAATTGCATGGCCGCCGCGCGGCTTACTTGTGCAAACGGTTTTTCCCAGGCGGAAAAATCCGCTTGGGGGGCGGCGTCCCGGGCCAGCGGAACTGACACCGGCAGTTTTTGCTCGGCGGAAAACGCGGCAAATTGTTCCTGGGCGTAACCGGGGCGGGTCGTTTGCAATAACTGCTGGAGCGGCTGATAAGCTTTCAGCGCGCTTAACGCGCGGGCCGAAGCGGCAAACACCACCGGTTCCAATTCTGTAGCTGACATGGTGCGATAAAAATCCAAAATGGCGCGGCCGTCCTGTGCAGTGCCAAACCAACCCAACGCGCTGATGTCCGCCACGGCGCGCACCATGTTTTGTACGCGAGCGCCTGAAAGTTCTTGCACGGGCGTTTGTTTCAAATGGGCGGTACGGTTCAACAAATCCACCCGCAGCAGCTGCCCCGCCAGGCGGGCTTGTTCGGCCGAAACGGCGGCGCCGTTAAAAAGCGTCAGCGTCAAAAATTCATCTTGCAGCAAATCCGCCCGCACCGCCGGTGGCGAAACACGCAGGATCCGGTCTGTTAAAGCGGAAGATTTTTTGCCTTCGGCCACTTGGCGGCGGATGGCTTTGAGGGTGGCCAAGTCGGTTGCCGAACCCGTCGGGTGAAGGGCGTCCATTTCCCAGGCCGAGGCGGCCTGCCGGGCCGAGGTGACCTGCCGCTCCGCAGCGGCCTGCCGGGCCGCGGCAGTCTGATGTTCCACCGTTCTTTCCAACGCGGCCGTATTTAAACGCCCCAAGGCGGCCGTCCCTCCGGTGCGACCCGTTTGTGCCGGGAGTTTTCCCTGCCGTTTGGCTGCCCGCACCCGCAGGCCCTTGAAGATACCGGTTTTTCCGCCGTTTGTGACGGCTTTGGCCGCCGTAGCGCCTATTTTGACGGGCGTTTGGGCAAAGGCCGTTTGGCACATAAAAAGACCGACTGTTATATAAAAAAGTGTTTTTTTCATTTGGTTTTCATCCCCATAAAAGGCTTATTTACATTATGGGAAAAATCCCCCATACGAACAAGGGCCATTAGCCCCAGCGAAAGGGGCTAATGGTCCCAGGGTAAAAGTAGGCCTTTTATAAGGCGGCCAATTTGTCGGCCAGCGGGGCAACGGCGTCCTCGCGCACAAAGGCGATGCGCCCTTCGTCCGCGGCGCGGGCCACGGCGGGGTTTAACGGCACGCGCATCACGGGCGAAATGTTAAATTCCTTGCCCATTTCTTCCGCGTGGCTTTTGCCGAAAAGTTCAATTTCTTTGCCGCAGTCGGGGCATTTTAAATAGCTCATATTTTCTACTAACCCCAATACCGGCACCTTCATCATCTGCGCCATTTTGACGGCCTTTCCCACAATCATCTGCACCAGTTCCTGCGGGGAGGACACAATCACAATTCCGTCTACCGGCAGGCTTTGGAACACCGTCAGCGTCACGTCCCCCGTGCCGGGCGGCATATCAATAAACAAATAATCCACATCCTCCCAAATCACGTCCGTCCAAAACTGGCGCACGGTGCCCGTAATCAGCGCGCCGCGCCAGATGACGGGGTCGGTTTCTTTTTCCAACAGCAAATTTAACGACATGACCTGCACGCCCTCTTGGCTCCTGACGGGATAAATGCCGTCCTGGTCGCCGGTGGCGCGCTCGTGAATGCCGAACATTTTGGGAATGGACGGGCCGGTGATGTCCGCGTCCAACACGCCGCAGGAGTAGCCGCGGCGGGTCATTTCCGTCGCGAGCAAAGCGGTAATAAAGGATTTGCCTACACCGCCTTTGCCGCTCACCACGCCGATGACGTGCTTGATGCGGCTTCTCAAATGCGGTTTATCTTTGGGCATTTCGCCCGGGTTGCGGCTGGAGCAGTTGGCACTGCAGGAGCTGCAATCGTGGTTGCAATTTTCGCTCATAATAACCTCTAGTTAATTTCGTTAAATTGTTCGTCCGTCAGCGCGTTCAGCACAAAACGCCCACCGGGCAATTGCTGCATTTTGGCATAAACGGCCGTTTCGTACTTGCGGCCGGTGCCTTCCTGAAAATAAAATTGGTGCGGCAGGCGGAACTGCCTTTCAAAACACGCAACCGACACCGGGCGGTCCGTTTTTTCCGTCTGTACCACGCCGTTTGGCAGTGCATAGAACGTAACGGTTTTGCGGTCGTTTTCATCCGGCAGTGCCCTTTCCACATCGTAAGTAAGTGCCATATAGTCCCCGCTTAACATCGCCCGCGGGTCCACCGGCGCCATTTTAAAATACATGACGGGCGCCCCCTGCAAGGCCGCCTGCATGTACCACGCGTAGCCGCCCAACACAACAGCCAGCCCCAGCGATACTCCCAAAAAGATTTTAGCGCGCATACGTCCCCCTTTTCTGCCAAGCATATACGGCCAGCAGTATAATCCCCGCCGCCCACAGGTAAAAACTTTTTACCAGCAGCGTCGTTTGCATATGATAGTACAGCCACACCAGCGACAGCGCAAACACTGCTACCCCGGCTATTTTTAAGCTCAGCCGGTTCTGGCTAAACGCCAGCGCCAAAAGCGCTACGCCCATCACCGCACCGACGTTCGTCAAATACGCAAGCACCAAAATCAGCACCGCCAGACACACATTAAAATGCTTCCGTGCGCGCCACAAGTATACACCGACCAACCCCAGCCCCAGTATTAAGGAATTGAGCGGCAGACTGGTTTCCACTTCACCCAGCAACAACGCCACAAACGGCATTGCACACGCCGGCAATATCCCCCATGCAACCGGGCGGACATTTTCGTTTGGCACGAAAAACAATACATAAGCTACCACAAACAGCAAAACAGCCGCCGTTTCCATATAGAGGGCGAGTGACGGATGATCTTCAAACACCCAAAAGAACAACGCCATCGCACTGGCACAAACCATAAGGGCGCGGTCCATTTTTTGCGTAAAAATCGGATACCCCAAGGCCGTGATTCCCCACACCAGCCCGCAAATCTGCACCGCGTTTAACGACCACTTTTCAATCGCCCACGCAATCACCATCCATTTGCCGCAGAGCGAAAACGCCAGTGCCGCCTGCGCCCAAAACGCACCGGCTACGCCGCCCATACGCCCGGACAAATGCGTAAACACCACCGCCAGCACAACCGCCGCCACGCCCGTTCCGAGTGTATTTACCCACCCAATCAGTGCCAGGGTAATCGCGCAGGCCTGCCAGGCACCCACCGCCAGCAAGGCAGATACAATAAAAGGAGTTTTAGGTTCGGTATTAACGGTCATTTGTTTTCTCCTCCCGGCTCAAAAAATACACCGCCGCCGCACTGCACACAAACAGCACAATCACCGCGGGCCCTGCCAGCAGGGATATCAGCCCCTGGGATAAGAGTTCAAGCATCCGGGCCGCCAGCAAGATATCCAACACAAGCGCACAAAACCCCAGCTGCACCGCCCCGCGTTTAAACCGCCACGCATACAGGCCCAAAAGAATTACCCATCCAGTATTCATCCAAAAGTAAACGCCCCACCCGTGGAAAAAGGCTTCCGCCAAACAACAGCCCAGCACCGCAGCCAAAAAGAACAGCGAAATCCAACCGCCTTTTCCGCCGGGACGCAGGGCCGCCCATTCGTTTACGGCAAAACAGCCCGCGTTGAAAATGAGCAACACCCGCATATCGGGCCAGCCGCTTCTGTACGAAACAAGATACCCGTTGCATACCACCGCCCACAACACCCACAGCCAGCGGTTCCCCGCCAGCATGGCAAGCGGCAGCAGGCTGATTGCCCAAGCCAGGCAAAATTCATACACAAAAGCCCCCGTCTGGTACACTTGGCCGAACACCACCCAAAACAGCCCTATAAATAGCCCGCACGCAAACGACAGCACGCGCCCGGCGTTGCTTTCCAGCCCGGTGCGGTACACACCCGCCGCACAGGCCAACAACCCGATCAGCGGCAGGGCAAATTTATAAAGCGCGCCCCACGCGGCCCAGTTGTACGCCACAAAGCACACCGTGCCCGCCAAAAATAATGCCGCGCCGGTCAGGCCGCACAGCGGGCCCACCCAGGCGGGAGTAGAAGCAAACAAATTGGTTAGAAGGGTACGAAAAACCCATTGTTCTTTGGTCATATGTTCATTATACTAAATGCTTTCCGGGCCGGGGAAAAGCTATAATATAGGTATGATTTGGGTGATTTTAGTGGCCGTGTTGGCGTGCGTATGGTATGGGCTTTCCCGATTGGGGGCGCATATCGTATTTCGCCCGCAAAAAAAGCGCTGGCCGCTTAAACTGCCGTTTGAAAACATTGCTTTTGACGCGCCGAACGGCCAAAAAATCACCGCCGTCTATCTGCCCGCCCGAACCGGTTGCCCGACGATGCTGTTCTTCCACGGGCGCGGCGGGAATGTATCGCATTTTGAACAATTTGCCGAAGCCTACGCTCCGTTGGGGTACGGTATTTTGATGTTTGACTACCGCGGTTTTGGTTTATCCGAAGGGACGCCTTCGCAAAAGGCCGTGTTTGAAGACGCCGCCTGCGCCGCGCGCTATTTGATGAGCGTTAAAAAAATCCGCCCGCAGGACATCGTGCTCTACGGCCATTCGCTGGGCAACGCGCCGGCCATGCACACCGCCAGCGCGCTGGGCAAACTGCCGTTTAAAGCGCTTATTTTGCAAAGCCCGTTTTTAAGCACGCCCGATATGGCCGTGTGCCTGTGGACGCACGCCTACGACCCGTCCTCCTG
>CALUZE010000051.1 GCA_944325235.1 uncultured Elusimicrobiales bacterium
AAGTGCGGAACGTGCCCGTAAGCGGTTCCTGTACGCCGCCCCCCGCGGCATTATTCACATACAGGCGGTAGCAAAAGTCCTGGTTGGGCACGAGGCCGTACAAAATGGCTTTGTGCTGGGTGGCGGCGGGCGTAATCGTCATAATCTGGTTGCAGCGCGGCGCGGGGCCGTACTCCAGCCAGGCGGGGGTTACTTCGTCCGTCTGCCATCTTAAAATCATCGTGGTTTGGGTCGGGTCCTCTATATAAGGCCCGCGGATAATCCGCGCCGCATCGCTGGGGGCGCATACAGAAAAGAAAGCCAAAAAAAGTAAAATTTTCTTCATCTTTTTTATTCTACCAAATATCCTCCGGTAAAAGAAGAAACCGCCGCACCTTAAAAAACGTGCCGAAAGGGCCTGAAATTTGGTTAAATGGAGTATATGAAAAAGTTTATTTTATTTTTTGCTTTCTGTATCTTTTCTTCCGCCGCGCTGCAAGCCCGTACGGTAGATGTATCCGCGGCGTATATCGGGGCGTCCCACTTTGACCAGGTACGCGCCGGGCTGACCATGGCCCCCACCTTGAACCTGCTGGCGGGCGTGGAAGCCAAAATGATTAACGAACGCGCTTTTGAAGACCCTATCTACACGGTCAACGTGCCCATCCGGCTGGATTTTGACTTGATGAAATTTGAGCTGACGCCCTTCTACTACTTTAAAAACAAAAGCAACAATCCCCAATACCAGGACGCGTCCGCCTACGGCATTAACGGCCGCCTGATTATGACGCTGCAGGACGACGAAGTAAACGACCTCTACACCCACGCGGCCATCGGCGTTTCGTACGCCCGCCAGGACGGCACCGTGTTTTACGACAATGATTCTTTTGCCAACGAAGGTTTCTCGCAAATGGCCTACACGCTGGAACTGCACAAAAACTTCTTTCGGATGTTCGGGTTCCAGGCGGCGGCCAGCGTGTTCCAATACCCGGACGGCATCACCGGCGTAAGCGGCCTGCGCAGCATTATGGACCAGCAGGAACTGGCCTTTACCCAAACGTTTGACGTGGTGCACGATTTGGCCAAATACACCGTGGGTGCCCGCATCACGCGTATGTGGCCCGACAACAACGCCACCCTCTACCTGGGCTACCGCTACGGCGAATACTACACCGCCGAGCCGGAACACTCGTTTATCGTGGGCAACTCGTTTGCGGCCACGCGCTCCATCAGCGCCGATATCGCCTACAACCATGTGCGCACCATTCATAACGACAACAAACGCGATATCTTCTACGCCCGGTTGGTATTTTCATTCTAGGAGCCGGATATGAGTGAACAGAAAGACGTTGTAATTACTTCCCGTGCGCTATTATTGATTTCGCACAAATTAAAAACGCCGCTTTCCATTATCAACGGCTATTCCGAAGCGATTTTGTCCCAGGCCAAGAAGGAAAAGTTTTCCCCCTTTACGTCCAAAGCGTTGGAGGAAATCAACAAGCAAGGCGGGCGGATGTCGCTGCTGGTGGACAAACTGATGGCTTTCAACAAAGTAATGACCGCCCAAACGGAAGGAATAGAAAAACAACCCGTCTATTTAAAAAATCTCATCAAGGAGTGTGCCTCCAAAGCCATCGCCCAGGAGGAAGAAAACACCCCTCCGGCCCCGGTGCCGGAGGACGCTTCCCTCAAGCGCGGCACCTTTGTGGAAATAGACTGCCCGGAACACCTGAGCGTAACCGCCAACGAAGAAATGCTCCGCCTGTGCATCCGCGAGCTGTTGGCCAACGCCATTAAATTTAACAACAAAATGGAAAAAATCATCAAAGTACAATGCGCCAACCACGGCGACAGTATTTCCATTTCGGTGCGGGATTACGGCGCGGGGATACGCCCGCAGGACGTAAACCGGATTTTTGAGCCGTTCTACCAGGTGGACGATTACTTTACCGGCCAGGTAAGCGGCTGGGGCTTGGGGCTGCCGATGGTCAAACGCATTTTGGACTTGCACGACGGCTCCATCAGCGTCGTGTCCGACCGGGGCCTGGGGTCCATTTTCACCATTACCTTTCCCATTGTATGAACTGTGAAACTTTATTAGACCAAATTTCCGCCCGGTGCGATACGTTCCGGGCAGATTTAATCGCCGCCGCGCATACCCTGCGCGACTTTACCCGCCGGCTGGACCAGATTATTTTGCAGCTGCATAAAGACTTGGCCGTGCGGGACGACACGTTTGCCGAGCAGTTTAACCAATACTGCCAGGAGCTGCGCCAAAAGCTGGATGAAACGGAGCCTTTTTGGACGCAAACCCGCAACCAGGCCCGCACCTATAAAGATGCCGACTGGACCGGCGATTTAACGTTGGCGGCCAAAGGGCTGAACAGCCGTGCCAAAACGCTTTCCCGCGCGTGTGACGAGTTCACCACCGCCTATGACGCTTTCTGCCGCAGCTACAACGGCTTTACGGCGGCAAAGCTCAACGTCTGGCTACTGACGTCCTGCCAAAACGATGCCGCCAGCCTGACCGGGAAAATCCTCTTTTTGGCGCGCGAAATAGCCAAAAAAACCGAACGAAACAGGGGGCCGCATGTTTACGGATAAACCAACCTTCTATTACCTCAAAGCCAGCGCCATTTGCCTCACGATTATTGCCGCCGGCGTGGTAACCGCGTTTTTGGTGTATACCAAAACGTTACTGATACCCTTCGTCATCTCCATCCTGCTCTACACCATCCTCGCCCAAATGACGCTGTATATGAAGCACAAGTTCTCCTTCCCGTCGTGGCTGGCGATGACCATTTCCATCTTACTGTGCGTGATTATTTTTGCGGGGGTTATTTTCTTTACGGTCAACTCGGTGGGTACGTTTTTAAAAGGGGCCGAAGTCTACCGCCAAAACTTGATTGATACCATTAACGACATCGCCCTGCGCCTGCAGCAGCACGGCATTACGCTCAACCAAAACTTTTTGGAAACCTACCTGCGCGAACTGCCGCTGTTTAACTGGCTGCGCAACTTTGGCGGCAAGGTGTTCAGCATTGTTTCCAACACCACACTGATTATCTTGTTTATGACGTTCTTCCTGTTCGGCAGCAAAAAAACGCAGCCCATCACCAACCCGGCCATTAAGGAAATGCTGGCTAACGTGTCGGTGTATTTGTCCGTTAAACTGATGGCCTCGCTGGCCACGGGGCTGATTGCGGCGGCGATTTTGTTCGGCTTTCAGGTAAAATTGGCGGCCCTGTTTGCGATGTTTATGTTCCTGCTTAATTTTATCCCGAGCGTAGGGTCTATCATCGCCGTACTGCTGCCGGCGCCGGTGCTGTTTTTGCAGTTTGGGCTGGGGCCGCAGTTCTTTATTGTGCTGGGCCTGCTGGCGGCAACGGAGTTTACCATCGGCAACCTGGTGGAACCGCGCTTTTTGGGGGAGGGGATGGATTTGCACCCCGCCACGGTGGTGGCGTGCTTAATCTTTTGGACGCTCGTTTGGGGCGTGCCGGGTGCGTTTTTGTCCGTGCCGATTACGGCTTCTATCAAAATCGTATTAAGCAAAATCAAACACACCCGCCCGGTGGCCGAATTTTTGGCCGGCCGTTTGCCGCACTGACGGAAAAATTCTGATGCAAAACCCCGCGCCCAAAGCGCGGGGTTTTTTATGTTTTGTGGAATTCTTCACAAAGGCACTTCCGCCGCCCCATTTCTTACCGTTTGAACACAGGTTGGGACGGAATAGCTAAAAAGCGGTGGAAAGCCGCCGCGTTGCCGCAGGGCAGCCGGGACTACGGCGGCGGAGGCGGTTTCCTTCCTGTGCGGGGCAATAAAAAACCGCCTGTTGCCAGGCGGTTTTTAAATAACGATATTTCTTATTGGGCCGTATCGGCGGGCAGCTGTTCGCTGCGGATTTTGTCAAACAAATTGTTTTCCGTAGCGCGCTGCAGGAAAGATTCCCATTCCTGTTGCGTCAGTTCAAAGTCGTCCATTACGATGTACGATATTTCCTGGGCCGTATCTTTGCCTAACATATTGTTTTTGGCATATTCGTTTTCCAGCTCCACGTAGCGGCTGGCGATGGCGTAGTCAATATCGTCCTGGGAATAGACGGGGGTATCTTCTTCCGTCAAGGTGTTCGTGTCCACCACGCCCGTCACGTCCGTAGCCAAGGGTTGGTCTCCCGTCGGGGTGAACAGTTCGCTATGGTCGCCGGACGGCTGCGCCGTCATCGGCTCCGTTTCCCGCGAGTTCGTCACGCGGCCCATCAGCATATTGGAACAGGCAGACGGATTGACAATAAAATAAATACTTAAAATAATAAAAACTAAAATAGCGGCTTTGACAAAAATTTTAAGCACGGGGTAACCTCCTGTTACTTTATAGAATACTATATTTTTCCGTTGCTATTTCGTTTTTTTCGGTTCTTGCCCGGGCGGCAGTGCGATATCGGCCCCCTGCAATTGCTGCACGCTTTGCACGAATTGAGGGTTCGTAAAAATTTCCTGCACGGTTTTGGCAAAAGCCGGATTTTGCATATTTTGCTGCACGACTTGGCGCACTTGCGGGTTCTCCTGCAAAATGCGCACCAGTTCCACCCCGCTTAACGCGCCCAAATCGGCCGCGTCGCCGTGTGTGGCGGCGGAGAGTTCCCGGTTGAATTTTTGCAGATTGGGGTCTTCTTTGTAATCGTCCAAAATAGAGGTAATGGTATCCTGGGCTTGTTGGGTTTTTTGTTCCTCGCTCAGCGGCGCGCTCTCCAGGAAAATGGCGCTCTGCACCGGGGCAAACGCCACCGGGCGGCTGACCGGCTCCGGCTTGGGCGCCGCCAGCGACACCGGCACATTTTGAAACGTAAAGGTATGGGACAGGGCGGCGGCTTCGGCCGCTTTTTGCTGGGCGCGGCGGTCGTATGCCTGATAGAGGCGGACCGCGCCCATATACACGAGCGCGGCCACCATCAAACCTATCAAAGCATAGCTGGTTTTAGACATTATTTCACCAATTCCAGCATTTCAATATCAAACACCAACACGGAGTTGGGCGGAATCTGCCCCACGGGGCGGTTGCCATAGGCCGTATCGGGCGGGCAGACCACTTTGGCGCGGGAGCCGGGTTTCATCTGCTGGAGAGCTTTGGTCCAGCACGGGATGACGTCCGTCAGTTTGGTTTCAAACGCTTCGTTGCGGTCGCGGGAACTGTCAAACTTGGTGCCGTCAATCAGGGTGCCGGTATAATGCACTTTCACGCTGCCGTCGGCCTTGGGCGTTTTGCCTTTGCCGGCGCGGGTAAGCTTCATCATCGTGCCGTTATCCAAGGTTTTCACGCCTTTTTCTTTCTTGAAGTTGGCCATATATTCCTGCTGGTCGGCTTCGCGCTTGGCGGAAATGGTTTTGGCGTCGTCCTGATATTTTTGGATGATGGCCGGTTTGTACGCGTCCAAGTCGGTCTGCGATTTTTTGTTCAGCAGGCTGTCGCGCATCCCCTGGGAAAGGGCCTTGTAGTCATCTTCGTTATCCAAAATAAGCTGGCGTTTTAAATTGTCCCCCAACAAGAAACCCAGCGAATAGAGCATTTTGTTGCGCTCGGCCACGCTTTGCACCTTTGTTTCGGGGGCGGCCGCCGGTTGGGCGGCGTCCTGCGCGGCGGCAAATACCGGCCACGCCAACAAGAAAGCCAATAAGATTTTTTTCATTTGTTTCTCCTATTTTGTTTTTAAATATATTTCCAAGCGGTTGGAAATCTGTTGGGCGGCTTGTTCGCCCACGCTTTGCATACTTTTGCGCAGGGAATCGGCCGCGCGGGTTGTGCCGGCCCGTTCGTGCACGTTAAACCGCGCAAAGGTTACCCCGCGCGTAGCGTCCACCAGGCTGATGGCGGCCCCGCTGGAGCACCAGATCAAACCGGCTACTTTTTGGGAATCGTATTCGTCCACATCGGTTTGAATTTGCACTTCCAGCACTTTGTCCGGCGCCGAGGCGTCCACCACGCCCAGCCCCATCCGGTTCAAGGCGTCCACTACATACGTTACCAATACTTCGCTTTCCACGCCCTGCACGTTCACCGCCACCAACACGGCGGCCAGTTTATCCTGCAGCATTGTTTTGTACGGGCCAAACACGTCCGGCCGGTAGCTTTGGCGGGAAGCGTCCAAAAATTGGTAAATTTCATCCAGCGCGGCGCGGCGGGAAACCACCGGCTGCATTTGAAACGCCACCTTTAAATCCGCCAGCGGGTTGGCCGGCGTGGCAAATTGGGCGGAAAGACCTTTTAATTTTTCGTCTTCCTGCTCCAGCAGCGGCGTGAGCACTTTGCGCGCTTTGCTGCGGGAAAGCACCGCCAACGCATAATAATGCTTGCCCGAAAAATCTTGATCGCGCCAGACTTTTTCCACCGATGCGTTAGCCATCAAATCCGTCACCACCCCCTGGTTGGCGGCGGCCGGTGCGTTTTGCACCATTTCGCGGCGCATATTTTCAAGCGCGTTGTCCGAAGCGGACTCCTTGCTGGTGCCTTCGCCCGCCACCACGTAGTATTTGGCGGCGTCGTACTCGTTCATCTGGTAATTCACCGTATTTTTATTCAGCCCCGCACACGCGCACAAACACAGCGCCGCGGCGCCCAACAATAGTTTTTTCATAACTCCTCTCAATAAGCCGTACGGTAATGCAGGAAAACCCGCTCCCCCCGTTTTACCGGCACATTTTCAAACAGGTGTTCTCCTACTATATTACCATATCCGTCACGAAACAACAGACGTATATTTTGCGTGCCCGGCGGCAGGAAAATGCGCGCCATACGCACTTCAGCCGGCAGGGTGAACCACTGGCGCGTGTCGGCCGTTTCGGTGGCGGCGCCAAAGGCGCTCACCAGCATTTCTGCCAGGTCGCCCCAGGTGTCGTCATTGGCGGCCGAGGTCACCGCGTGCCGGGCCTGCACGGCAGCCACCCGCTTGGTAACGGCGCGGGCGGCGGTGCGGAATAAAATGCCGGGCATTTTTTCTTCCAAATCCAGTTTGGCGGCGGCCGCCAAATCGGCCGTTTTTTGGGTGAAATAGCGTTGCCCGCCGGCTTGCACTTCCGAAAATTTTACGCGCGTCGGCTGTTCTATCCAGCCGGGGACGGAAAGCGTCACGGCCGAGCCCATCAGGCCCGCGGCCAGCGCATTTTGCACTTCGGGCGATACGCCCCCCGCCGCTTCCTGCTCGGCAGACGCCAGCCACAGGGCGCGGTCCCACGCCACCTGCAGCGTTTGGGATTTTTTAAGCGGCATACGGCCGTTGTAATGCACCAGAATCACTTCGCCCAGTTCGTCCGCGTTGGCCGGCACCGGGAAATCCGGCACGGAAAGGTGCAGGTCTTTCCCCAGCCGCTCGTAGGCATTAAACGCATTCGTGCGCGCGATGCGCGCGTCGGAACGCTCGCCAACGGATTCAAACACCAGGCTGGCAAAATACTGCACAAACGGGTCGTCGTTATAGCCGGTTTTTTTATCGGCACGCAAATGGTCCAAAAAGAACACGGCCTTGCGGGCTTCCACCGCGGCCGAAGACACATTGCCCTGCTGCAAAAAATTTTGCGCCCGGTAATAATAGGTGAGGGCTTGTTCGTAGGCGGGGACGGCATAGGCGGCCGTCCAATCGTTTAGGATAAGCTGCCCGGCGGTGCCGGAAACGCTTTTGGCGTAAGCGTCCGAAATGCGCGCCTGGGCGGAGGCGAAAAGAGCATCGCTCGCGGCGGGCTCCTGTGCGTCGTGCAGCAGGGTGGCGCGGTCCAGGTCCAGCAGGACTTCGTCCTTGCCGTTGTAGAGTTTGTTTTTCTTGTCGGCCACTTCTTGGGCGGCTTCTTTAAACTGGCCGCGTGCCGTCAAGCGGTTTACTTGCACTTTATAACGCAAAGAAGGCGCCGCACACGCGGAGCAAAACAACACCAGCCCCAACAAGCATATGCGCGCCTTCATAGCAAATCCTACCAAGTTACTTTGCTGCGTTTGACGTATTTTTTAATTTGTTTTTGTCCGTTCCAAACAATTTGGTTGGTTTCAATGTCAATCAGTTTTAAATTGACCTGATAGAACACCACCGCTTTGCTGCCGGCCTGGTCCACCACCGAGTTCAGCACGCCGCTTAACATATAGTCGGCGCCGATTTCCTTGCCAAACGCTTTGCGCGTTTCTTCGGAGGCGAACTCGTCCTGTTCCAGCCGTTCGGTGCGTACGTCGCCGCGTTCTTCGGCGGAGGCCACAAAATCCACCTTGGCCGAATTAATCAGCGCCCGCTGCATGGCCTCAACAAATACGTCCGTATTGATGTGCTCCATCGTGTTGTTGGATACGGTCCCCACAATCACCGTCGGTTCTTTGCCGTAGCGGGTTAAAAAGCGGGTATACCAACCGCTTTGCAGACAGTCGGTAATCATTTCCTGCGCTACCATTTGCGCGTCCGTATCATTCC
>CALUZE010000052.1 GCA_944325235.1 uncultured Elusimicrobiales bacterium
CACACGTTAGCGCAAGCAGGAGCCAACTGGAAGTTTAAGCCCGAAGCGTTTGAACCTTTCTTTGACAGTTTAAAAAACACCGTTTCCCCGGCGGACGATGTGGACTTTACGGCTTTTTACAACCCGCTTGCCCAACTGCCGGACGGCCGCACCGCGGCCATACACATTGTGCCCAATCAGCCGGCCTACCGCCAGGCGGCGGAAGAAAACGGCGCAGTGTTTTTGTCGGCGGCGCAGCTGCAGACGGATTTGTTTGCCGCGGTAAAATATGAGGCGCTCAAAATTGTCTGCCTGGCGTTGGCGTTTAATCTGCTGGCGGTGGGGGTACTGTTCAGAAGCGTCAAAAAAGCGCTCCTGGCGTTTATCCCGGTGGTGGGGGCGGGGTGCTGTGTGTTCGGGTGTTTTTGGCTGTTTGGCGTGCAAGTTAATTTACTAGTGCTGGTGTTTTTGCCGCTTTTAATCGGGCTTACCTTGGACTACGGTATTTTCCAGGTGATGAAATATCAGCCGGGGGCCGCCCGCCCCGTGTACGACAGCCGCGCCCTGGCGGCGGCGGCGCTTTCCACGCTGGCGGGGTTTGGCGTGCTGGCGTTGGCGCAGCACCGGGTGCTGTTTTTAATCGGGCTGTCTTCGCTGTTGGGCATTGGCGGGGCGATGGTGAGCGCACTGTATATTTTGCCGGCTTTTTGCCGAGGGGAAAAATGAGAATTGCGTGTTTGATAAGCCTTTTGTGGCTGGCGGGCTGTGCCAGCGGCCTTATGTATCGGCCGGCGCCGCAAACGCCGGTGGACGTGGCGCGTGCGGTGCGGGTTTCGGCCGTGTACCAGCCGTATGAACTGTACTTTAACGCGCTGTCGTATTATGACGGGTCGTCCGTGCGGATGGTGCTGCTGACGGAAATGGGCACGCCGCTGGCCGATTTGACCGTCACTTCACAGGATATTTTTGTGCACGCGCGCCAGCCGCAGCTGCCCAAACGGTTTTTAAAAGAAGTGGCCCGCTTGGCCCGCGCAAAATTTTTTACACCGTGCCCGGAAACGGAATTTACGTATCAAAGCGCCAAAAGCCGGGGCACCTTTCGGGTGCAGACGGTACAGGGGGATGTATGTCGGTAGAAGAAGCCGTGGCCGCCAGCTTCCAGGGGGAGCAGGACGGCGCCTATGTGTACCGCCTTGGGGCGGATTTCCCGGCGTTTAACGGGCACTTTCCCGGGCAGCCGATTTTGCCGGCGGTGTGCCAAATCAGTTTGAGCGTGGACGCGCTTTCGCGCCGGTTGGGCCGCCAAGTAGACGTGCAAAAAATCGTACGCGCCAAATTTGTAAAACCCATTTTGCCGGGGGCGTGCGTGCACGTGCGGCTGACGGAACAGGGTGCGGGCCGCTTTTCGGCCGAGCTTGTGTCGGCGGCTGACGGCAGCAAGTGCAGCCAGATCAGCTTTTTTGTAACCTTTAAGGAAACGTTATGACCAAAACCAACTATTTTGAACAATCGCCCGCTCTGCCGGCCCCGCTGGAAAAGTCCGTTTTCCGCACGGTGCGGTTTAACGAAATTGACCCGATGGGCATTATGTGGCACGGGCATTATGCTTCGTTTATAGAAGACGCCCGCGTGGCCCTGGGCAACAGTTTGGGCATCGGCTACCAGGATTTTTACGACCACGGCGTAGCCATTCCCGTCCGCCAGCTGCACATAGATTATCTCTCCCCGCTGTACTACGGCAAAACGTACGAAATCAAGGCGCGGCTGTTCTATTCGGAAGCGGCGCGGCTGAACTACGACTTTACGATTTTGGACGAGTCCGGCCGCGTGATGACGCGCGCGTACAGCGTGCAGTTGTTGATAGACAAAGAACAGCGGCTTTTGCTGGAGTGGCCGGAATTTACCCGGCCGTTCTTCCGCGCGTGGAAAGAGGGTACTGTAAAAATCAAATGAAGTACGTCATCGTCATCCCGCATTACAACCACCACCGCACGCTGCGCGCGGTGGCGCAGGGATGTTTGGCCCAAGGGCTGCCGGTGGCCGTGTTTGACGACGGCAGTACACCCTCTCCCGAAAAACAGTTGGAAGGGCTGCCCGTATTTTTTAAACGCTTTGAGAAAAACCGCGGCAAAGGCGCCGTGATTTTGGACGCCGCCCGCTGGGCCGCGCAAGAAGGATATACGCACCTCATCACCGTGGACGCGGACGGCCAGCACAACCCGCAAGATATCGGCCGTTTGCTGCAGGCCAGCCGCCGCACGCCGCACGCGCTGATTATCGGCAAGCGCCGCTTTACCCAAGACGTGCCGTTTTCTTCTCGCTTCGGGCGCAAGTTCGGCGGGTTTTGGATTCACCTGCAAACAGGGCAGGCCATCAGCGATATTCAAAGCGGGTTTCGGTGCTACCCGGTGGAAATTTTGCAGGATTTATCGTTCTGGACGCGGCGCTATACCTTTGAAGTGGAAGTGGTGGCGCGCGCGTGCTGGGCGGGCTTTGGCGTGGTGGAAACGGACGTGTCCGTTGCGTACCCCAAGGACCGTGTGTCGCACTTCAGCGTCTGGCGCGACAACCTGCGCCTGACGGTGCTGAACACGTATTTAACGTTCCGCGCCCTGCTGCCTATTCCGCACCGGCAGTACCGGGTGGAGCAAACGTCCGCCCCGGCCGTAAAGCTGAGCTTTTGGCAAATGCTGGTGCAAAACTTAAAACAGCCGGGCAACGTCACGCGCAATGCGTTCTCGGCCGCGTGGGGGATTTTTTGCGGCAGTATTGCGCTGCCGGGCATTCGGCAAGTGTTTTTGTTTTGGGGGTCGGGCTGGTGGAATTTGAACAAGATTTTAAGCATCGGGTTTGAAAAATTTTGCATCGGGCCGTTTGTGCCGGCCCTGTGCATTGAAGTAGGATTTTTTATGCGCCACGGGCAGTGGCTGACGGAATTTAATTTAACGACGCTGGGCCGGCAATTTTTGCAACGGGTGGTGGAATGGGTGTTGGGGTCGCTCGTGGTGGCGCCGGTGCTGGCGGCGTGCACGTTTGGCGTGGTGTGGGTGATTGGGCTTTTGTTGCATAGGAGTGTGTGTGGACGCAGCTAAAGAAATGGGGCGCAGTTTGGCCTCCAAATTTCAGCACCGGTTTATGTACGCGCTTATTAAATGGGGCGGGCGGACGCTGGCGTACGGATTTTTGTACATCGTCGTATTGGTGTATACGTTGTGCCCGCGGGTGGCGGCGCGTTCCCGCGCGTACATTGTGCGGCGGTTTAAGCCCCAAAACAAATGGCAGTTTTTCAAACACACCTATCTGTTGAATTTGACGTTCGGCCGCACCTTAATTGACCGCGCCGCCCTGGGCATTTTAGGCACGGAACACACCCAGGCCACGCCGCAGCAATACCAGGTGTGCGAGGAACTGCTTAAAAAAGGAAAAGGCGTTTTACTGTTGACGGCGCACGCGGGCTGCTGGCAAATGGCGGTAAATTTGATGGGTTTTTTGCACACGCCGCTGCACGTGCTGTACTACCACAACCCGCAGGATAACGACAAAAGCGTTTCGGCCCACCGCCAAGGGGCCGCGCCGTTCCATGTGATTAATCCCCTGGGCCCGGCGGGCGGTATGCTGGAAATGCTGCCGGCCTTGCAGGCGGGACACGCCGTGTGCGCCATGGCGGACCGCGTGTTTGGCAACGAAGAAAACAGTGTGGAAGTGTCGTTTTTGGGGGAGCCGGTGCGCGTGCCGTACAGTTTTTACCGCGTGGCGGCCGTAACGGGGGCGCCCGTGGCGGTGTTTTTTATCCCGTGGGAGGGCAAAGGCAAATTGGGCGTGTGCGGGCCGCGCGTGATAGAAGTGCCCGATCTGGGCCCGCAGAAGGAAAACTACATCCCTTACGCCCAGCAATTTATGGACGCTTTGGAAGAATTTTGTATACAATATCCGTATCAGCTTTTTAATTATTTTAATATGTGGGAGAGTGCCTCATGCAAGACATCATCAACGAAATCAAACAACTGATTGCCGCCAACATTGACCTGGGCGGGATGGACTTGTCCAAATTCGGGCCGGAAGACGCCATTTTTGGCGAAACGGGCCTGGGGTTGGACAGCTTGGACGCCGTAGAGCTGATTATGCTGCTGCAAAAAAAATACGGCATTACCATCCAAAATATGCAGGAAGGGCGGGAAATTTTCAAGAATTTAGGCACCCTGGCCCAATATATTGAAAAGAACAGGAAAAAATAATGCCCGCCCCCAAAGTTACGGTAGCCGGTATGGGCTGTTGGTGTGCGTGCGGGCAAACGGCGCCGGATTGTTTGGAAGGCGCCTTGGCCGGGCGTGCGCAGTTTGGTCTGCCCGCCGGACGCGTGGACAGCACGTATGCGGCGTCGTACCCGGTTTTTATGGCGCCGATTCCGCCGCACCCGCAGCAACAGAGCGTCAGCCTGGCGTTTTTCCTGGCGGCCGCGCACGAGGCGTTTAGCCAGGCCGGCCTGGACCCCGCCGCCCTGGCGGGCAAACGGGTGGGCGTGATTGTCGGCACGTCGGTGGATGCATCCTTCCATTGTTTTGACGTATACAAGCATTGGCGCAACCATACCTATACCGCCCAAGACTCGCAGGAACTGGCGCATTATTTTGCGTCTTCCACCGCACAGTCCGTCAGCCGGTATTTCCATTTTTCGGGTCCCTTTCAAACCATCGTTACGGCCTGTGCAAGCGGGACGGACGCCGTCGGCCTGGGCAAAAGCTGGATTGATTCCGGCCTGTGCGACGCCGTGCTGTGCGGGGGGACGGACGAAATCAATTTAATTCCTTACGACGGTTTTATCCGCCTGCTGATTGCTTCCAAGGATAAATGCCGCCCCTTTTCCAAAAACCGCAACGGTATTAACATCGGCGAAGGCGCCGCCGCCCTGCTGCTGGTAAGCGACGCACTTTCCCGCGAATTTCGCCTTACGCCGTGCGGCTATGTGCTGGGCTATGGCAACGCGTGCGACGGCTACCACCCCACCGCGCCCGACCCGCAGGCCAAAGGCTTGCAAAAAGCCATTGCGTTTGCCTTGCAGGAAGCCGACTTGCAGGCACAGGATTTGGCGTTTGTAAACGCCCACGGCACTGCCAGCCAAGCCAACGACGCCGCCGAGGCCGTGGCTTTTACGCACCTGTTGCCCGGGGTGCCGGTGTGGGGTTCCAAGGGCGTTACGGGCCACACATTGGGTGCGGCCGGCGCGATAGAGGCCGTGCTGACCCTTTGCGCGTTAAATCGGCGGATTGTTCCTCCGACTATCGGATTTGAACAGGAAGACGAAACGCTGGGCTTTGCGCCCACTTGCCGGCCGATGGGCCTTACGCGGCGGGCGGCGATTTCGGATTCGCTGGCGTTTGGCGGCTGCAATGCGGCGGTTGTGTTGGGAGCGGCAGATTATGAATGAAATGTACCTCAACGGATTTTACGGGTTGGAGGGCGACGTATCGCCTGAAGAATTGGCGGCGTTTATCCCGCCCCAGCGGCTGCGCCGCATAGAAAAACTGGGCAAAAACGTGCTTTATTGCGCTTGCCGGGCCTGCACCCAGGCGGGGGCGGATATTCAGACCCCCAAAACGTGGGGGCTGAGCGTAGCGGCGGATGCAGGGTCTTTAGAGAGCACGTGCAAATTTATGGATACGATTATTGAAGACGGTGACGAACTGTCTTCCCCGACGGCGTTTGCGTCTTCTGTGCACAATTCCACGGGGCTGATGCTTTCCATGTTTTTGCACCTGTCCGGCCCGTGCGTAACCAGCGGGCAGTTTGATTTTTCGTTTGCGGCCGCGTGGCTGAGCGCTGCTCAATTCTTGCGCCGCGGGATGTGCGAGCAGGCGTTGGTGGCCGTGGCCGAAGATGTAAACCCCGTGGCGGCAGACCAAGCTCCTGCTCAGGCCGAACAGTTTAAGCCCGTATTGCGCACGCCGCAGGGGCCGTTTGCCCGCCGGGCGGCGGCGTTTGTCCTGTCGCAGCGGCCGACGGAGCATACGCTTTTTTGCCTGCGCCGTTTTGCGTTTGCCCGCACCGAAAAACCGATTGCGCTTTCCCCGCAGCAAACCAATTTGTCGGGGGCTCAACGGCTGGCAGCGTGCCTGAAAGCAAAACAGCCTTTTGCGTTTACGGACGCTTTTGCCGACGCCTATATGCAACTGGAAGGAACGCCCTATGTTAACTAAAGCTGACGTGCGGCACATTATCGGGGATATTTTCCGCACCGAGGCCGCCCGCTATAATTTGGACACGCTGGGCGTATTTGACACGCAGGACGACACCCGCGCCTGGCAGCAGCTGCCGCCGGAACTTTTGGCCAAAATTATCCGCCAGGCCGCCGATTTTTTTACTTGTTCCACGCAAGATTTCCACTCGTTTGACGAACTGGCCGACGCGGCTTTTACGTCGTTTAACGACCACAAGCAGGTGGCGTTTTCCACTTCCGGCAGTACGGGCGTGCCGAAGAAATGCATCCATACGCTGGAAATGATTGCGGAAGAAAGCCGCGCCGTGGCCAGTGAGTTCTCGCGTATCCGCCGAATTGTGTCGCTGGTGCCCAGCCACCATTTGTACGGGTTCACGTTCACCGTCGTACTGCCGCACACGTTGCAGGTGCCGGTGCATACGCTGCCTGCACTGCCCACCCAGCCGTGGAACGAAATTTTGCGGCCCGGGGATTTATTGGTGGGGTTCCCGCTGTTTTGGGACCAGTGGCTGCGGCTTGAAAATCGGTTCCCGAAGGGCGTAGAACTGCTGTGTTCCACCGCGCCGTGCAAAGATGAAATTATTGACGGGCTGGAAGCGGCCGGCGCGGCGTATTTTACGGAAATTTACGGTGCGAGCGAAACCGGCGCCATCGGCCGGCGGCACCACGCGCGGGAACCGTTTGAATTGTTTTCGTGCTGGGAAATTAATCCCTCCGCCAAAAAAATTAAACGCCGCTGCCAAACCGCCTGGGTGGACTTGCCCGACGAAACCAATATTTTAGACGGACGCTTTTTGGTGCCGCTTAAACGGCGGGACGCGTGCGTTCAGGTGGCCGGGATTAACGTGTACCCCAAACACGTGGAAAAAATTTTATCCCAACATCCGGCCGTCAAAACGTGCCGCGTGCGCTTAATGCGCCCGGAAGAAGGCACCCGCTTAAAAGCGTTTGTGGTGCTGCAGGACGGCTATACGCCTGCCGACGCATTGCCCCAGCTTCGGGCCTATGCGCACCAACATTTGACCGTGCACGAACAGCCGCGCTCCTTTACGTTCGGCCCGCAGGTGCCGCGCGGGGCGCTGGGCAAAGAAGCCGATTGGTAAGCCCGTCGGCCGGACCTTGCGGCTATTTTTCCAACACTTCTACCGTTTTACCCAACAAAAAACCACGCTTTCGCGTGGTTTTTAATGGTGCGCCCAACAGGAATCGAACTTGTATCTTCAGCTCCGCAGGCTGACGACAATTTTTTACTCAGGCAGCCGTTCCTCGTCGTAAAACATCTTTTCAAAATTCGCCTGCCAGGGCTAAGTGTCCAAAAAGTGTCCATTTTTCCTAAAAGGCCTGTTTTTGGGCTTCTTTACCCTTACTCAAAGGCACTTTTTACCTGTTCAATAATTTGCACGGCGTGCTTACGGTCTAAACCCGTTTGTTTGGCCAGTTCCAGCATATCGGCTTCGGTCGGCAGCCCCTGGCCCAGTACCGTGGTGGTATGCTGGCCGTTAAACCCTTCAGACGGCACTAAATCATACGCCGGAGACACCTGCCAGCGATTATTTTCATATACAAATGAGAAATTTTTGGCGTGGTCGTCTTTATTCTGCCCAATTACATTAAATGCCATTAGGCGGAACATCTTTTCCGCTTCCTGCACATCTCGTGTTAAAAACAGGGTCGTTTCAATCAAAGTTTTATAGTCCAGTGACGGAATGCGGAAATCTGCCTGGAGCAGGCCAGCCGCTGTATGCATATGGATACGCTTGTTCCCTTGCCTGTCAAAGCGTTTTACCCCAAAATACTTGCCGTCAAATAAGCGTGTTTCAGGCATAATAAGCCCCGCTTTACGCGCCAGTTGCGAGTATTTGTACTCTATTTCGCCTATATTAGCCGGATCTTGGGTATTACGGAATTTAATCAGCCATTCTTCTCCGTCAATAGTAAGCAAGACCTTGGGCCGGGCCCCGCCGGAACTACCACCCTTGGCCGCAAGCAAGGATAACTCCTTAGTGGGTTCATCGTGCAATACTTTTTGGGTTTCTTGTTCTAGGTAAGCAAGCGTTTTATCTTGGTCATCCTGCCCGATAGGGTGCGTGGGTTGGTAAGTAAGAGCCCCCATTGTTTT
>CALUZE010000053.1 GCA_944325235.1 uncultured Elusimicrobiales bacterium
ATGCGCGGGTGGTGCGGGTGAACCACGCGCGGGATTTGGCCCTGGTAAAAGCGGAGGGGAAGTTCCCGTATTTTACCCTGGACGGGGACCGCTCCCACTACCAAACGGGGGAACCCGTGCTGGCGTTGGGCAACCCCAAGACCGAACAATTTACCGTTACAAAAGGCATTATCAGCGCCGTAAAAAACCACAACGGGTTGGACGTCATCCAAACGGACGCCGCCATCAGCAGCGGCAACAGCGGCGGCCCGCTGGTGCTGGCCAAAACGGGGCAGGTTATTGGCGTAAACCAGCAGGTCATCCGCCCCGACCTGGCCGAAAATATCGGTTTTTCCATCAGCGCCTTTGAAGTCCTGCGCACGCTGGGCATTACCCAACCGTTAGACGAAAAAACGCTCCGCCAAGAATAAGATTTTTCTCTCCCGCACGCACGCCGTGCGCCGGGGGATATGTATCAAAACGCAAAAATTATGTAAAATAAATACAAGCAGTTTTGGTATCAATTTGAAACAGAGGTTATTTCTTTTATGAAAAAAACAGCAACCAAAAAAGCGGCTCCGGCCAAAAAAGCCAAAGCAGTACATAAGCCCGCCGTAAAGGAATCCCCCATTTTGAAGGAAGTCAAACAACTTTACGGTTTCATGCAGGACAACAACCTGGACACCATTGAATACGACCAGAAGGGCTTGTACCTGCGTTTGGTGAAAGCCAAACCCGCCATGGTGCCGGTGCCCGTGAATGTGGGTGCCGTAGCCGGCCAAACGGCTGCAGGCGCGCCCGTGCCGGTACAGGAACAATACAAAGAAGTAATCAAATCGTCGCTGATGGGTATCTTTTTCCGCGGGTCCACTCCTTCGGCCCCGCCGTTTGTGAAAGAAGGCGCCCGCGTGGAAAAAGGCGACGTCATCTGCTTGATTGAAGCCATGAAAGTTTTTAACGAAATGCGCGCCGAATTCCCGTGCATTATCAAAAAAGTCTTGGTAGACAACGGCAAGCCCGTTAAACAAGGCGATGCGCTGTTTGCCATTGAACGGGTATAATGCGTATGATGCCGTTACAGGAAAACATCCAAACCGCCATAACCAATATTTCCGGTTATCTGGCCGAACATCAAAAGGCTACCTCCTGGCAGCTTAAAGTGATGTTCCGCCTGTCCAGCTCGGTGCTGTACTTGGCGTTAGGCGCCCTGTACAACCAAGGGAAAATCTCCCTGGAAGCTGACGGCATTAACTACCACGTTACCTGGGGCCAGCAGACTTCATCCGTGCCCCCGGCAGCGCCTATTCAAAATCTGTAAACAAAAGCCCCGCTTCGGCGGGGTTTTTTATGTCTCTGCCGGTTGGTACGCGAGCCAACGGTTTGCCCTTTCGGCTGTGCCCAACCAAGTTTTTTGGGCCGCGTGCGGGATCCCCGGCTGACGGAGATTGACACTCCGCGGGCCGCCCGAAAATGGGGAAAAGGACCGAACGCCTGATTGCCAAGCCGGGCCGCCCCCCAAAGGACAGGAAACAACCCTCCGTGCGCTTGCTTTTCCGCCACCTGTCAAGCAGGGGTGCTGGCAGCTGCAAAAATGCCTCCAAACCGTTTGTTTGGGCCTGCGTTCTGCGGGGGGGGAAAAACACCCCGCATACGAACCACAGCCAGCGGCCGTTTGCCCGCCCAGAGCGGGGCAAACTTAAAAAGCATTTTTTGCGGCGGCAGAATTTTCCCCATACTACGTAAAAAAATGTAAAATAGATGATATGCCAAAGTATTATTACGCCGCCAAAAAATCCAAAAAGAAAACCAAAAAGACTTCCTCCCGCGCCTGGATACGCACCGCGCTGTACATCCTGGCCGGAGCGGTGTGCTTGTGGCTGTTTTGCATTTTGTGGTTTAACGTTTCGCGCGGCCCGGCAGGGGAGGCGACGGCTTCCTACCTGTCCCAATTATTGGGGCAAAGCGCGGGGCTGATTCCGCTGTTTTTGGCATACTGGCTTATCCAAACGGTGCGCAACAAAAGCACTTCCTTTTTATTTTTCCTCGTGGGAGCGTCCGTCACGCTGGCGGCTTTTTCCAGCCTGCTGACGCTTTTAAAACTCATTTTTACCGATTCGCTCATCAGCGGCGGACGGGTGGGGCAGACCGTCTTTTACGCGTTAAAAGGCGTAAGCGGCACCGTGGGGGCGACGGTATTTTCGCTGGCGCTGTTGCTGGTGGGGGTACATATGCTGTTCGCCATTCCGTGGTCGGTCATTCTGCAAAAGACGATGGAATTTGTCCGCAACGATTTTGACGGCTGGTTAGACGCCCGCGCCGAATTAAAACAGCGCGTGAGCGAAGGCCGCCACGAACTGAAGGAAAAATCCGCCCGCGAAACGGTCCGCCCGGTGGCCGAAGAAATCCACGAAGCGCCGGAAATCCACCGCGCCAAGCCGGAAATCCGCCGCCCGGTGGCCGAACAAATCACTTTGCCCCGCCACGACGAAATAGCCGCCCGTCACCCGCTGCCTCAAACGGATGAACCCGCCGCGGACGAAAACGGCGAAGTAAAGAAATTTGACCCCAAAACCTTTGTGCTTCCGTCCCTGGATTTGCTCAACGACCCGGTGGGGGACGGTATCGTCGGCCCGACGGACGACGAAATCGCCCAAGCCACCCGCCGCCTGGAAGACACCTTAAAAAGCTTTGATATCCGCGCCAGCGTGACCGGCGTATCGCCGGGGCCCGTGGTTACCCGCTATGAAATCAAGCCCGACCCGGGCGTCACCATTGCCTCCATCACGGCCCGCACGCAGGACATTCAGGCCAGTATGGAAGCGCGCGCCATCCGCGTGCAGGCGCCTATCCCGGGCAAAAACGCCGTCGGGTTTGAAATCCCCAACGAACGCCCGGTCATGGTAACGATGAAGGAAATTCTCCAATCGCCGGTGTATGCCGCCTCTAAAGCCGTGCTGCCCATTGCCCTGGGCCGCTATGCGGACGGCAACCCCGCCGGTTCCGCCGCCGAAAAATGGCCGCATATTCTGATTGCCGGCGCCACCAACAGCGGTAAGTCCATTTGTCTGCATACGATTATTATGTCCCTGCTGTACAAACACCGCCCGGACGAAGTGAAATTTTTGATGATTGACCCCAAACGCGTGGAACTGACGCTCTACGAAGGCATTCCGTACCTGTACGACCCCAAAACCTCGTGTGACGACGTGGACGTGGTAACCGACGCGCCGGGGGCGGCCAAATCGCTGCAAATGCTGGTGAAGGTAATGGAAAAGCGCCTGCAAATTATGCAGCTGGCCAAAGTAAAAAATATAGAAGGCTACAACCAGTGGGCCACGCAAAACAACGAAGAAAAGATGTTCTACATCTTTGTGGTGATAGACGAAATGGCCGACCTGATGCTGCAAACCAAAGCCTCTATTGAAGACTCCATCCAACGCCTGGCGCAAATGGGCCGCGCGCTGGGGATTCACCTGATTTTGTGCACGCAGCGGCCGTCTGTAAAGGTGGTCACAGGCGTGATTAAGGCCAACCTGCCTTCGCGCATTGCGCTGCAGGTGGCGTCGTCCATAGACTCCAAGGTCATTTTGGACGCCACCGGCGCCGAAGACCTGCTGGGCAAGGGCGATATGCTGTTCCAAAGCACGTCGGACAAAACGCCGCTGCGCATCCAGGGGGCGTACGTGTCGGAAAAGGAAATCAAGGCCGTGGCCGATTTCCTGCGCGCCCAAGGCGGGCCCGACTACCCGGTGCAAATCGTGGCGGAACACAACCCGAACCAGCGCCCGCAGGACGGCCTGGGCGCCAGCCCCGAAGAATTAATCCAAGCGCTCAACCTGATTAAAGAGCGCCGCCGCGTATCGCAAGATTTGTTAAAAGCGCACTTCGGTTCCAGCGCGCGCGCGACCAATATGTTAAGCGTGCTGGAAATGAAAGGGTATATTTCTAAGCCGGAAGGTTCCAACCGTTGGGAAATCCATTACGAAATGATTGACCAGGCGTTGGAGGAATTAAACTCCCTGCCGTACGACAAAAACTATCAGGAAGAAACGTATGAAACCGTGTATAAATAAATTATTCCCCGCCGTGTGCGCGGCTTTATTGCTGGCCGCGTGTTCGGATTCCAACCCCACCCCGCAGGAACCTGCCCCGGCGGCGCCTGCCGCCCAAACGGACGTCCAACCGGCGCCCAAACCGGCCGAACCACAAGCCGCAAAACCGGCCCCCGTTCAAAAGCCGCAGCCGGCCGCGCCCGCATTATCCGCTGCCGAATTGACCGAACGCTTAAAACAGTGGGACAAAAAACTGGCCCAGCTGGAAACGGATTTTACCCAAGTTACCTCTTACGACGGCGTGGAAGTCAGCCGTTCGCAGGGCAAATTGTTCTACGACCGCGCCCAAAACCGCCTGCGCCTGGATACGCTCAACCCGCACGGAGAAGCGGAACAGACCGCCATTACGGATAAAAAGGACATTGTGATTTTGGATGAAAACAACCAGCACGTCACCACCCTTTCCTGGGCGGATTGGCAGCAGGGCCAGCCCAACCAGGCGTTGTTTGACTTCGGCAATTATACCGCGCTGGTGGACCGCCACACGGCCGCCGTCAAAAGCCAGGACGGCCAAACTGCCGTGCTCGTGCTGACCCCCAAAGAGGGCAATGAATATACCCTCTATTTAACCCTTTCCAAAAAGGATTTTTTCCCGCAAACCATCACCATTCGCTCGGAACTGATGGTCACGCGGGCCGATTTGAAAAATACCCATAAAAACCGCCCGCTGCCGGCGGATGTGTTCGGAGGATTTAACCAATGATGACGCTTGCCAATAAAATCACGCTCACGCGCGCTGCTTTGTCTATCGTGATGTTTTTGTTTATTTTAATGCCGTTCGGCTGGGCCCGCTTTACGGCCACCCTCATTTTTATCGTGGCCGCCAGCACGGACTGGGTGGACGGCAAAATCGCCCGCCAAACCAACACCATCACCCCGTTCGGCGCGATTGTGGACCCGTTTGTGGACAAAATTTTGGTCGCGGCGGCGTTCTTTGCGTTTGTGGGCATTAAGGAATTGGACATCCCGATTTGGGCCGTGTTCTTTATTCTGCTTCGGGAACTGATGATTTCCACCCTGCGCGTGATTGCCGCGCTGGAAGGCAAAGTGATGGCCGCCGAACGCTGGGGCAAGTTTAAAACCGTTATTCAGATGACGGCGGTGGGGACGATTTTCTTTGTGCTGGACGTATACCACCTGTCCCACATTTTAACGGGCGGGGCCAAAGCCACCAGCATTATTTTGTTCATTACCTTGCAAAAAGTACCCTACGCCATCACCGCCATTGCCGCCGTGATTACGTGGATTAGCGCCATTTCGTACTTAAAAAACAACTGGGAACTGCTTAAAAAATCCTGGAGCCTGCCCGTATGCAAGTAGTCATCCGCGCCCTGGCGACGGGGCTGTTTGTCAGCTATCTGCCGCCGATGGTGTTTAAGTACAAAAAAAATACCGGCGCCGGTTTTTTAGGCACGCTGTGGGGGGTTTTATTAGTGCTGGCCTTCCCTACGGACCAGATGCTTTACTTAATTGCCATGCTGGCGTTTTGGGTATTTGCCGTCATCATCTGTAAAAAAGTACAATTTAAAGGGCAAACCGGGCACGACAACCCCAAAATCATCATTGATGAAATGGCCGGCTATATTACGGCCATGGCGTTCCTGCCCCGGACGTGGCCCTACCTGCTGGCGGCGTTTGTACTGTTCCGGACGTTTGACACGCTTAAACCGTGGCTGGTCAAAACGTTTGACCGGATGGAAAACGCCTTCGGCATTGTGTTTGACGATGTGGCCGGCGGGCTGATGGCCAACATTTTGATACAGCTTTTTATTATATTTTTTATAAAGGGGTAACCCAAGGAGATAACTAGATATGGACTTTTCCAACATGACCAACGTGCGCGAGCTGTTAGCCGCCGGCGGACCGGTGCTGATTCTCTTGCTGCTTTTATCCGTATATTCCATTTCCGTCATTTTGGAACGCTTTTTTAAATTGCGTTCTTCCGTTTCGCTTTCGCGCAAACTGATTGCTTACTGCCGCCATCCCATCCGCTCGGAAAATTACCAAAAAGTGCTGGACGCCTGCCACAAGGAAGTCGTCCGCAATACACCGGCCGCGGTGTTGCTTTCGCGCCTGGTGCAGGAACGCCACCGCCCGCAAGCCGAGCTGGAAAAAATTGCCGACTCTATCATTGATTGGGAAATTTCCAAACTCCAGCGCCGCCTGACGGTGCTGGGCACGTTGGGCAGCATTACGCCTTTTATCGGGTTGTTCGGCACGGTCATCGGCGTTATCCACGCGTTTAAGGACCTGGCCTCCACCACCGCTACCGGTGCGGGCGCGTCCGTCGTGGCGGCAGGCATTGCCGAAGCCCTTATCAACACGGCGGCCGGTCTGTTTGTGGCTATCCCGGCGGTAATTGCGTACAACTACTTCCTGTCCAAGACGAACTACTTCGCCCAGGAACTGGAAAACGCGGCGCACGAAGTCATCTACCGCCAAGACGAAGAAGAATCGGGCGAGTTTTAACCTATGCGTACCCACAAAACACGAACCGTAATGGCCGAAATCAATATGGTGCCGTTTATCGACATCACGTTGATTTTGCTGATTATTTTTATGGTGATGAGCCCGCTTTTGGTGCAAATGCAGCTGACGGTGGATTTGCCCAAATCCCAAGCCATTAACACCCAAGCGGAGGACGACGTCATCCGCATTGAGGTGCAAAAAAACGGCACAATTTCCGTGATGAACAAAACGCTGACGATGAAGAACCTGGAACGCGAACTGATTTTGCGTATGGGCAAAGCCAGCAAAAAAACGATTTTGGTGCAAGCCGACAAAGACGTACCGATACAGCAGGTGGTGGACGTGTTTGACGTCGCCAAAAAGCTCGGCGCAGCCAAACTGGGGATTGGAGTCCTTTCTAAAAACTGATGAACCGCTATCTGGCCCTTTCCGGCGGCCTGCACGTATTGGCTGCCCTGTTCCTAATCTTACTACTGGCCCCTTCCGCCAAGAAGGCCTCGGCCACGTATACGATTGACTTTATCGGAACGGGCAAAGTAATCGCCACCACCGGGCAGGAAGCCGCCTCGCCGGTGCCGGCCGCACCCAAAGCCGCGGTGCAAGCCCCGGCCCCCGCCCAAGAAGCCGTAGCCAAGCCGAAAGCCGACAAAAAGGGCTACGCTTCCAAAAGCGAAATTACCACCAAAAAACAAACCAAAAAGGCTCAGCCCAAAGCAGCCCCGCTGGCGGCGCCCAGCGTCCTGTCGGACGAAGCGGACGCCAAAGCGCAGGGTGCAGAGGGGAGCGCCTCCAAGGAAGGGGAATTTGCCGGCGGCAACATCCAAACCGATTTTGCCAACTTCCCGTATCCGTGGTACATCACGCAGGTGCGCAACTCGCTGTGGATTGAATGGGAAAAACGCCGCCCCGCCGGGACGGAGCTTTCCGCGCTGGTGTCGTTTGCCATTGCGCGCGACGGGAAAATAAAAGATTTACAGGTAGACCGCAAATCCGGGGATGACACGTTTGACTTCGCTGCTACCTCGGCCGTCATCAATGCAGGCCCCTTTGCGCCACTGCCTATGTATTACGAAAAAGACGAACTCACCGTAAGTGTGGAGTTCCGCCAGGAGAAATAATATGAACGGATGGCAGCGCTTTGCAGTACTGATTGTATGTTGTTTTGTCGTGATGGTTTTATACCCGTATTTTGATGCGGCCGGATGGACGTTTATGGGCGTGGCGTTTGCCATGTGGACGGGTGTGATTGTGGTGTTGTCAATCATATCCAACCTGTTTGGCCTCTACAAGTTTGACGGGCTGAACAAGCTGATTTTCTTCGTGCTGATTTGTGCAATTATGTATTCGCTGCTGTGGTACTTCCCGCAGGAAGACAAAGTCACCCCGATTAACAAAATTAAATACGGGGAAATCCCCACCAAGAAAGACATTGAATACGGCATCAAACGCTTTACGTTTAATTTTGACTTTGTGCGCCGCAACGCCCGCCGCAAAGAAAATTTCATCAATCAGGATATGGATAAAGACGAAGTGAAAAAGGAAATCAAAAAGAAAGTTTCCGACACAACCGACGAACTGATTGATTCCATTGACATCCAAGTGGAGTAACATATGAAAAACACCATTTTAATCACCGGCGGAAACGGCTTTATCGGCCGCGCGCTGACGGACAAACTGCTGCAGGAAGGGTTCAATGTGCGCATTGTCAC
>CALUZE010000054.1 GCA_944325235.1 uncultured Elusimicrobiales bacterium
CCCACCCTACGCCGACAGCCAATAGCAACAGCAGGAACACTCTGCCTTTGCGCTTCCAAATCAGCGCCCGCAGCGTGCCGAACATCCACATCATCACCAGGCCGCACGCCGCCCCCAGCCAGCACGAACGCGCCAGCCCGAACGACAAAAACAGCACATACACCAATACCAACAGCCCGTAGACGAGCAAATCTTTCTTGCTGTCGGTGCGCATAAAATACACCCACAGCGCCGGCATCAGCATTACCACGGCCGACGATAAAAAGTTCGGGTTGCCGAAGGTGGAAAACGCCTTGGTGGCAAATTGGTTGATTTCAAACGGCCACAAAAATTCCAACCCCAGCGCCTGCATCACCCCGTAGCAGCACGCCAGAAAAACGGCGATAAACATCAGCACCAAAATGTTTTCCTGCGTCAGCTTTTTAAGCACCCGCACGCCCAGCCACACGCCCACCGCCCACAGCAAAAGGCCGTACCAGTCAAACATTTGCGCAAACACATTGTCCGACGATACGTTGGTCTTCAGCAGCGGCAGCAAGAACCACATCGCCCCCCACGCCAAAAAGAGCAAAATATAATTGGTTTTGCTTTCAATCGTGCCGGAAAAAACCACGTTTTTGCTGATGATGTACGCCCCCAAGGATACAATCAGCAACAGCGACCCGTAATTTAATAGCCCGTAAAACATCGTTTGCCGCAATACCTGCGACGAGGACGACACGGCCGACAGCCACCCCATCACGCTGGCAATCACGTACACAAAAAAGGCCAAATCAAAAAACGTTTTCGTAAAATCAATGTCGTGCGAGCGCAAAAATTTGACGGCCAGCGTGCCGTAAATCAATGCAACCAATACATACAACAGCGTATTTTGCACAAAAAACGGATTGGCCGTTAAATCGGTAAAAAACACGAGCGGCACGACGAGGAAACACATCGCCAGCAGCACGCGCACAATTTTCATATAGACGGTTTCTTTGGCGGCTTTGGTTAAATTAAGCATAAAATTTCCTGTTTTGGAATTGGTTATATTGTAGTTTTTTCGGGCGGATTAGGAAAGGGGGCACCGCGCCGGTGCTCCCCACTCCATACCCGTTAACACGATTAGGGAAGCCCCCTGTTTCTACAATGTTACACTGTTTCAAAAGGAAAGTTGTTTTCGCTTAATGGCCGTTTGCTGTTTCTCCGGCCCTTTTGCCCCGTCTATAAAAAGCCTTCCAAGCGGATTGGAAATTTTATTGTTTGAGCGCGGGGAACCAGCGCGAGTTATAAAATTTCCCGCTTGGAAGTGATTTTTATGGGGCCCCGGGCCGGGTGCTTTTTGGTACTTTTTCCCACCGGAAAAAGTACCCTCTTGCGTAACGGCCCAAAGCTTGGCCTCCCCGCTCTATACCCGTTAACACGATTAGGGAAGCTCCCTGTTTCATACGCAACGGCTCCGCTCCGGGGCCGCGCCTCCTGCCTGCCGGTGCAACGCGCCGGGCCGATCCGGTTTCCCTCTGCCGCGCCCGCACGCGCGCTTATAGAAATACGGCTAAAATTTGCTATCATATGTATATGCAAAAAACCATTAAAATCGGCCCTTACAAAATTTCCAACAGCCTGCCCCTGGCGTTTATGGCGGGCACCTGCGTCATTGAAAGCGAAAAGCATTACATTGACACAGCCAAAAAACTCAAAACCATTTTAGCCAAAACCAAACACCCTTTTATTCTGAAAGCCTCGTTTGACAAAGCCAACCGCACCTCGGTGGACGCGTACCGCGGGCCGGGGCTGGCCAAGGGGCTGGATATTTTGGCCAAGGCCAAAGCCGTCACGGGGCTGCCGCTGGTGGTGGACGTACACGAACCCTGGCAGGCCGAAGACGTGGCCCAAGTGGCCGACATTTTGCAAATTCCCGCTTTTCTGTGCCGCCAGACCGATTTGGTGCTGGCCTGCGCCGACACCGGCCGCGCCGTGAATGTAAAAAAAGGCCAGTTTTTGGCCCCGGGCGCGATGGAACAGGTGATTAAAAAAATTGAATCGCGAGGGAACCACAACATTTTGCTTACGGAACGCGGCGCCTGCTTCGGCTACGGCGATTTGGTGGTGGATATGCGCTCGCTGGAGATTATGAAACAGTTTGGCTATCCCGTCATTTTTGACGCAACCCACTCCGTCCAAAAGCCCGGCGCACTGGGCACGGCTACCGGCGGCAACCGCCGTTTGGCCCCCGTGCTGGCCAAAGCGGCCACGGCCCTGGGCATCGCGGGCGTATTTTTTGAAGCCCACCCGGACCCGGACCACGCCCTTTCCGACGGGCCCAACTCGCTGGATTTAAAAATGGCGGCCCAAATGGCACGCGAACTGTGCGCCATTGACCAAGTGGTAAAGAAATTTAAATAATGACAATACCCCCCGCCTGGAAACCCACCCTTTTGTGGCACGCCAAAGTGTTTGGCGCGCTGCTGGCGGTGTGCACGGCGGCGTATTTTGCGCTTGCGTACCTGACGGACCGACTGCCCGCCCCGTACCAAAAACGCCAGCCCGCGCCCGAAGCGGCCCCGTGGCTGCACGCAAACAGGTAAAGATATGACGACTGCACAAACCTATTCCAAAGAATCTATCAAAAAAATCGCCCGCCGCGTGCTGGAAATTGAGCACGAAGCGCTGGAGCTGAGCAAAAAAAGCATTGACGATAACTTCCTAAAAGCGGTGGACGTCATTGCCAAGACCAAAGGCCGCGTGGTGGTGCTGGGCATCGGCAAAAGCGGCATCATCGGGCGGAAAATTTCCGCCACGCTGGCTTCTACGGGCACGCCTTCCTTTTTTGTGCACCCGGTGGAAGCCCTCCACGGCGACTTGGGCATGATTACCCCCGGCGATGTGATTTTGGCCATTTCATTTTCCGGCCAGACGGAAGAAATCAATAAAATTCTCCCCTCGCTGGAACGCCGCAAATTAACCGTTATTTCCATGACGGGGCACGACAAATCCAAACTGGCGCTGATGTCGGACATTCACATCACCATCCACATTGAGCGCGAAGCCTGCCCCTACAACCTGGCTCCCACCGCTTCCACCACCGCCACCTTGGCCGTGGGCGACGCGCTGGCCATTTGCCTGATGAAAATCAAACACTTTGAAAAGCGCGACTTTGCCGTCTTCCACCCCGGAGGCTCCTTGGGCAAACTGCTCACCCAGCAGGTAAAAGACGTGATGCGCAAAGGCAAAAACAATCCCACCGTGCATGCGGACGCCTCGGTGCAGGACGCGCTGCTGGTGATGACCAAAACCGGCGCCGCCGGTGCCACCAGCATCGTGGACAAAAAGGGCCACCTGCTCGGGTATTTTACGGACGGCGATTTGCGCCGCATTCTGCAAAAAGGGACGGACGTGTTAAACAAAAACATCACCGAAGTGATGACCAAAAACCCGTACCACATTTTGGACACGCGCCCGGCCATAGACGCCGCCAAAATGATTCACGCCACGCACGTGGACAACCTGCCCGTGCTGGACAAATCCGGCAAAGTGGTGGGCATTATTGACGAAAAAGATTTGATTGAATTTTTGGCTTTACTGGATAAAAAATGAGAAAAACTTGCGTGTTGCTTTTGGCCTTGTGCGGCCTGTGCGCCTGCGGGAACGACAAAGAATTTTCCCCCGCCGAAGACGCCGGCATGCAGCTGGCCACGAACGTATCCATTTTTGAATCGCAGGACAACCACAAAAAGTGGATTCTGCGCGCCGAATCGGTGGATTTTTCCAGCCTGCAAAACGCGGTATTGAAAAACCCGAATTTGCTGCTGAAAGAAAACGGGCAGGACAGCGCGTCCGTCACCGGCAAAACCGGCATGTTCAATTACCCCAACAAATTGGTTACCATTGAAGGCAACGCCAAAATCCAATCGTTTACGGAAAATTTAATCATCACGGCCGAACGCTTTTTTTACGACGTGGACAAAGACCGCATCTGGTCCGACGGGAAAACCATCGTCACCCGCGCCAGCGCCAAAGTGACGGCCCGCGGCGGCATAGAAACCGATTCCAAATTAACCAAAATTGAAATCAAAAACCAAACCACCCGCCTGCCGCAAAACGCACAGGAATTAAAGAGCCCCTCGCTATGAAACAGTTCCCTTTATTTGCCGGCGTTCTGCTCCTTTCGGCCGTGTGTGTAAGCGGCTGCAAAACCGTGCGCATAGAAGGCCCGGCCCTCAACGTGCCGCCCGTTAAAAACCGCCTGAACCTGGCCAAAAACTCCTTGAAGGACAAAACCAAAGATATGCAGTTCCCCCCGGTGTTGGGCGGGCTGATTGCCAGCGACAGCTGGGTCATTTACAAAGACAAACAACAGGAAGAATTTAAAGGCCACGTTTCGTACGATAACGGCGTCTACACTTTCCGCGCCGATTACGCCCTGTCCGAGCGCGCCCAAAACCGCTTTACGGCCCGAGGCAACGTGTACGTCAAGCAGGCCGAACCCGGCGCCCCCGTCTACGAGGCCTACGCCGACTATGCCCGCTACAACTACCAAACGCAAAAAGGATTTTTAAAAGCGTCCAAAAAGGCCCCCGTCCGCCTGATTTACCAAGAAGGGCAGGAGCCGCCCGTTACGGCATACGCCCAAGAGGCCGGCTTTGACCTGGCCCAAGGCCTGTTTGTGCTGGAAGGCGACGTGCGCGTAGAACGCCCCGCGCCCGAAGGGATGCAAACGCTCAAGGCCCAAAAAGCCACGTTTAAGCAAAACCAAAACCACCTGACGCTTTCCGGCGGGGCGGAACTGTCCGACTCGCAGCGCACGCTGGTGGCCGACACGATTATCTACGACGGGGAACACAACTATTCCACCGCCTCCGGTTCGCGCCCGCTGTTAAGCGGCACGAGCGAACAGGGCACATTTGCTATAATAGCGGATGAAGTTCAGTCCGACAACGAAGGCCGCCAAATCACGCTCAACGGCAAGGTGCAGGGGTGGGTCGTTTCCCCGCAATTAAACGACGCGGAAATCAACGATAAATTTTAGAGGTTTTTATGGAACTGCGCAGTGAACAAATCGTAAAAGTGTACAAAGACCGCATGGTCGTAAAAGGGGTGGATATCCACGTAAAATCCGGCGAAATCGTCGGGCTGTTGGGCCCCAACGGCGCGGGCAAAACCACTTCGTTCTATATGATGGTGGGTTTTATCAGCCCCACCAAAGGCCGCGTGTTTATTGACGGCGACGACGTAACCGCATTACCCATGTACGAGCGCGCCCGCCACGGCCTGGGCTACCTGGCGCAGGAACCGACCATTTTTAAAGGGCTGACGGTGGAAGAAAACCTGCTGGCCGTGCTGGAACGCATTTTGGACGACAAACAGGAACAAAAACGCCGCGTGGACGCACTGCTTAGCGAATTTGGTCTGACCAAGCTGGCCCGCCAAAAAGCCTGGACGCTTTCCGGCGGCGAAAAGCGCCGTATGGAAATCGCGCGCTGTATGATCAGCAATCCCAAAATCATTTTGCTGGACGAACCGTTCGTAGGGATTGACCCGATTACCGTGTCCGACCTGCGGCATATGATTTTTAAGCTCAAAGACAAAGGCATCGGCGTACTGATTACGGACCACAACGTGCGCGAAACCCTGCCGCTTACCGAACGCGCTTACCTGATTTACGACGGTAAAATTTTGGTGGAAGGCGACCAGAACACCCTGTTAAACGACCCCAACGCAAGACGCCTCTACCTGGGCGAAGACTTTAAGATGTGAGGCTCCCGTGACCGACCCGTTTGCCAAAACCGCCGCCGAACTGAAAAATACGTTTGACCACACGTATTTTCAAAAGGCCAAATTCATCCCTTCCGCCCGCAAAACGGTGGCGATATTTTGCGCCTTGAAAGATTACCTGTACCAATATCCGCTGGAATCGGGGCGGGAAATGCCGCAGTTTACGCTGGCCAGTTTGGCCCAGCGGCTGGAAGAACAAATCTTAAAATCGCTTTGCTTTATGTGCCAGGAAAAAGCCGACTGCGCTCGCTGCGAAGCCCAAGCGCACGAAATCACCGGCGATTTTATCCGCGCCCTGCCGGACATTCAGCGCCTGCTGATCAGCGACGTAAACGCCGCCTACGAAGGCGACCCCGCCGCCATCAGCCCCATAGAGCCGCTGTTGTGCTACCCGGGCGTTACGGCCGTTACGCTGCAGCGTTTGGCGCACTACCTGCACCAAAAAGGCGTGCGGCTGATTCCGCGCATCGTCACCGAGTACGCCCACAGCGTCACCGGTATAGACATTCACCCCGGCGCGTCCATCGGTCCCGGCTTTTTTATTGACCACGGCACCGGCGTGGTGATTGGCGAAACGTGCGTCATCGGCGCCAACGTAAAACTCTATCAGGGCGTTACGCTGGGGGCCAAAAGTTTCCCGCTGGACGAACACGGCAACCCCGTAAAAGGCATCAAACGCCACCCCAACATAGAAGACGACGTCATTATCTACGCCGAAACTACCGTCCTGGGCAACATCACCATCGGCCGCGGCAGCATTATCGGCGCCAACAAATGGATTACCCACGACGTCCCCCCGCACAGCAAAATCAATTAATTTTACCTGTAAAAATCCCCGGCAACCGACCGGGGTTTTTTTAACCATAAAAAAACCGCTCCGTAAAAGAGCGGCGTCTAAAACGGGCACGTCCGCGCTACTGCGTCAGCCGTTCCCAAAGGGATTTTTTATCCGCCGCCGGCGGCAGGGATTGTTTGAGCAAAACGCCCAGCAAAATGTTTTTTTCGTCCGTCACGGCCAGGATATCCGTCTGCGCTTTTAAAAACGCCTGGCGGGCCGTTTCGGCGTCTGCCTGTGGGCGAATGGTATCGGCGGGGCTCATCACGGAGCCGCACACGGACTGCGCCCCGTAAAACGCCAGTTCCGCCGTGCGGATGACGCCTTTTAACTCGCCGTCTTTGGCCGTTACAAAACACGCCGCGGGCAATTTTTTGCGCGGCAGCGCTTTCAGCCGTTCAATCAAAGCGGCCAATTTGCTTTCCGTGCGCACCGTCACCACGTCCGTGCTCATCAAAAGCCCCACACTGCCCGGCGCGTACGAACCGGCCTGCTTGAGCAAATTGACAAACGCCGGTTCCAGTGCGGCTTCCATGCGCTGGCGGTACGGAGCGGAAAATTCTTTCATCAGGCGCGCGGCCTGCGGTACGTCCAGCCGCGCCAACACATAGGACGCCTGCCGCAGCGGCAGGCGGCGCAAAATGGCCGCGGCCTTGGCCGGCTCCATCGGGTTCAAGCACGCCACCAGCGTTTGCGCTTTTAGCGAACCGATCAGCAAAATCACTTCGTGCGTGGCAAAAGTTTCCAGCGCGCGGGCGGCCGCGGCCGGATCGGCCGTGATGAACTTTTCGGTAATGGCTCCCGCCAGCGTGTGCAAAGGCGAATTCATATGCAATCCTTGAAAGTTTCCGTTTGAGGCACCATAATTTTATTATAATAATTTTATCAATTAAACCGCCCCCAGGCCAACAGCGAGGTGTAACGATGTTTTTTAATAAACCTTTCAACCAGCTTACTTTTGACGACGTGGTCGCTTTCTGCCGGCGCGAACTGCCCGAAGGCAAGCAGCTGGACTACAAATATATGCTGCCCAAAAACCACGAAAAATTCGCCAAGACCATCGCCTCGTTTGCCAACGCCATGGGCGGCACGATTATCGTGGGCGTGCAGGACGATAAAAACGACAAACCCTGCCCCCCTTTTACGGGCATTGCCTATCACGAAAAAGTCCGCAACTCCATTGAAGACATCATCCAAGTGTACATTGACCCGATTGTCTTTGTGGACATCAACGTCTGCGTCAACGCCCGCGGGGACCGGATGTTTATTGTCATCAACATTCCGCAAAGCAACTTAACGCCGCATCTGGTGGGCAAGTCCAAACGGGCGTACATCCGCACCGGGCAAAGCAGCCGGCCGGAGGCCATCGTCCACCCGGAAAAACTGCCCTGGCTGTTGGACCACCGCCGCAAATCCGAGCGGCTGCGCCATATTTTGTACGACAAAGCCGAAAGCCATTTTGACAATTATTTAAAAACGATGAACCTCTCCGCCGCCGGGCAGACGGTGTCGGTCTTGTCCATTATGCCCCTGTACCCGGAAGAACCGCTGACCGGCTACAAACAACTGCCCGAACTCATCAAGCATTCTTCCCCCCGTGCCCCCTGGG
>CALUZE010000055.1 GCA_944325235.1 uncultured Elusimicrobiales bacterium
CTTCTGCTGCTGCGGGGTCAGGTCGCGGCATTTGCCGCTGTATTTGGGCGGGCGGTGTTCGGCCAGGCATTTTTGGCGGTTGGCTTCCAGTTCTTCTTCGGTGCAATAGCATTTGTAGGCTTTGCCTTCGGCCAGCAGCTGGTCAATGTATTTTTTATAGATGCCCATATCCGCGCGCTGCGCCTGGTAGTAGGGGGCGTCGGGGCCTTTGCTGGTGCCGTCGGGCATGGGGCCTTCGTCCCAGTTCAGGTTCATCCATTGCATCCCTTCAAAAATAGCGTCGGTAGAGGCTTGGGTGGAGCGTTCTTCGTCGGTGTCTTCAATGCGCAGTAAAAACGTGCCTTTATTTTTTTTGGCAAAAAGGTAGTTGAAAAGTGCCGTGCGGACCCCTCCGATGTGCAAAAATCCAGTCGGAGACGGGGCAAATCTAACTCTTACGGTCATAGGGTGTTGTATCCTCTGTGTTATTTATAGTGTACGTATATAGATATATTATACTTATTATGGAAAATTTTTTAAAATATATAAAAGTAAGTTTAAATAACTTTTGGAGAGGGTTGTGAGTGCATTTTTTATTGTGGCTTCTATCGTATTGTGGCTGATGCAGGTGACGGTAGGGGCGTGGCTGTTTTGGGCGTTTCCGCAGGTGGGGTGGAAGGTGCCGGTGGCGATACTGCCGGTGGCGATGACGCTCTTTTTCCGCTTTGCGATGGAATATACCCGCGCCCATTGGGGCGCGTGGGAAAGCGTGCTGTATTATGTGGCGTATGCCTGGGCGGGGCTTGTATTTTTGGCTTTTTGCATTTGTGCGGTATGCGCGGTCGTGCAGTGGGTGTTGTTTTTCTTTCACATCCAGGCCCGCACGTGGCTGGGGCCGGTGAGCGTGGGGCTGATGCTTTTCACGGCGGTGCTGGCGGTGTACGGGGGAATTTCCACCCCGCGCGTCAAACGTATGGCCGTTACGGTGCCCGGCGCTCCTAAAATGAAGCTGGCCTTATTGTCGGACGCCCACCTGGGAATCGGCGTGTCGTTAAACCGCTTGGATAAGGCGCTCAAACGCCTGGAAGCCGAACAGCCCGACGCATTATTGGTGCTGGGGGACATTTTTGAATACGGTCCGAACCGCTCCGCTTATGCCCAACGTTTGGCGCAAGTCCGCACGCCGCTGGGCGCGTACGGCGTGTTTGGCAATCACGAGTATTATGTCGGGTACGACAACTCCAAAAATTTTTTTAAAGAGGCCGGCATTACCCTGTTGGAAAACGATTCCGTGCAAATGCCCAACGGCGTGACCGTGGCCGGCGTGAAAGACGTACGCACGGCGCACGTGTCCGCGGAGGAAGTGCGGCAGCTGCTGGGCCGGACGGACGCTTCCAACCCCCTTATTTATTTAAGCCACACCCCGCTCTATGCCGACGAGGCCGCCGCGTCCGGCGCGGACTTGATGTTCAGCGGGCACACCCACAACGGGCAGATTTTTCCGTTTAATTACCTGGTGTATTTGCAATTCCCGCGGATTTACGGCTGGTATACCGTGGGCGATATGCAGTTCTACATCACGTCCGGCATTTTTTACTGGGGCATTCCGCTGCGGTTTTTGGCGCCGGCCGAAATCCCGATTATAGAGGTCAACCCATGAAACGCTGGCTGCTGGCACTGCTCTTGTGTATGGCGCTTCCCGTATGGGGGGAAGTGCAGTTTGACGATTTATCCTACGAAGAAAAATTAGGGCAGACGCTGGTGGTATTTGTGGACGTGGACAGCGCCGAGCTGGTTCGCCCCGCCATAGAAGCGGGCAAAATCGGCGGCGTGTTAATCCAGTGGGGCACATACTCGCTGGAGCAAACCAAAGAGCTGGTAAAAACCTTGCAAGGCTGGGCGGCCAAAAGCCCGCATAAAATCCCGCTGTTCATTTCCATTGATTACGAAGGCGGCACCGTGTATACCCCCATTACGCTGGGGTTTGACTACCTGCCCACCAATATGATGTTGGCCGCCGCGCAGGACGAAGCCGGCGCGGCCTCCATTGCGTATTTGGCCGGGTTAGAGTTGCGCCGGGCGGGCGTACATATCAATTTTTCCCCGGTGTTGGACGTAAACAATAACCCCAACAATCCTATTATCGGCGTGCGGTCCTTCGGGTCCGACCCGGCCAACGTGACCAAAATGGGCATTTCCCTGATGAACGGTTTTAAAGCGGCGGGGATTATCAGCGTGGTAAAGCACTTTCCGGGGCACGGGGATACGTCTACGGATTCGCACTACGAGGTGCCGGTGGTCAAAGACAGCTACGAACAACTGCAAAAAATCCACCTGGCCCCGTTTGCCGAGGCCGTGCGCCAAGGGGTGCCCGGCGTGATGACGGGGCACGTGCTGTATCCGGCATTGGACAGCAAAAACATTGCCACATTTTCCAAGCCGATTTTGCAGGATTTATTGCGCCATAAAATGGGTTTTAAAGGCATTATCGTAACGGACAGTTTGGATATGAAAAGCGCCACCACGTTTTGCACCATCGCGGGCTGTGCCGTGCGGGCCTTGGCCAGCGGGGCGGATATGATTTTATTGGGGCGTTATATTAAACCGCTGACGGTGTTCAACCAGATTTTACGGCAAACCGAACAACAAAAACTGCAACCCCGCGTGGAGGAAGCGGCCCGACGGATTTTTGATTTAAAAAAACAGCTGGGCCTGCTGGACGGCCCGCGCGAAGTACCCACGCCGATTGAAGAAGCCTACCGGGTGGAAATGGAAAAAATCAGCAACGCTTCCGTCACCCGCGTGCGGGACCGCAAACGCCTCTTGCCGTTCGTGCCGCCGCTGGGCAAAAAGCCTACGGTGTGTGCGGTGTTTTTTGCGCCGTCGCGCTTTGCCGACCAGCTGACGACGTTTTCGAAACCGTTTTTGGAAAAAGGGTGGAATATCCGCACGTATAACGCTTCGCTTACCCCGCGCAAAAAAGACAGCCAGCGCGCCGCCGCCTGCGCCAAAGGGGCCGATTTGCTGATTGTGACCAGCCTGCAATGGGCCGACAAAACCAACATCAACCAGAAAAACGCCATCAACGGGCTGATTAAGGAAAACCCCAACACGGTGTTTATTTCCACCATGAGCCCGTACGATATAAAAAATTACCCGGAGGCGGACGTTGTGCTGGCCACCTACGGGTTAAATAAATATGCACTGGAAACTGCGGCAAACATCATTTTGGGCAATTTGCCCGCGCGGGGCGTGCTGCCCGTGCAGCTGCGGCTGCCTAATTAATTCTTCTGCGGATTCCGGCGGGCGTTCCAAAATTCGTACACGGCTGGCAGCAGGGAAATGACAATAATCGCCACCACCACATAGTGAAAGTGGTTCTGCACTACCGGTAAATCCGCAAAGAAATACCCGCCCAGCGTAAACGCCAATACCCACAGCGCCGCGCCGATTAAGTTATACGAAGCAAAGTGGAAATACGTCATTTTGCCAATGCCCGCCACAAACGGCGCAAAGGTGCGAATAATCGGAATAAAACGGGCCAAAATAATGGTTTTTCCGCCGTATTTTTCGTAAAACGCGTGGGCCTTGTTGAGGTGGTCTTTATTTAAAAAGATACTGTCCTCTTTGGTAAACACTTTTGGCCCCAGCCACTTGCCGATTTCGTAGTTGCAAAAATCACCCAATACGGCCGCCGCAAACACGACGGGAATCAGCCAGTACAAATTGATGGCGCTGCCTTCGGCCGCGGCCAAAGCGCCGCAGGCAAACAACAGCGAGTCCCCCGGCAAAAAGGGCGTTACCACCAGCCCCGTTTCGCAAAACACCACCACAAAAATCACCACATATAACCAGACGCCCATCCAGGCCGCCCAGGAGTTCAAATGCACGTCCAGGTGCAAAAAAATATCTACGATTTGAGATAACAATTCCATATATAGATTGTACCAAATCCGTTTTCCCTCCGCAGGCGCAGAAAAAAATTGACGGCAAAAGACAATAATGCTATTATTTACTTACCGGTAAGTAAATAAATGGGGGACTTATGAAATTCTGCAAATGTGTTGCACTCACAGCCGGGATGCTGGCAGCTGGGTTTTGTATGGCCGGGAGCGTGTATGCGAAATCTTATGTGGCGCCAAAGTGGATGTTTAGCGTGGGGGGAATCCTTTCCCCGGTGGAGTTGGGCAGCGACTGGGGGGAAATGAATGTAGTGGATGTGACTCGCAAAATAGAGCACGACTCCAAATTGGGAGAGCCCGGCCTGGGGCTGGATGCGCAGGCAATGTACTTTGTACATCCGAATGTAGCGGTGGGATTGGAAGCCGCCCAAGAGTGGTTCCCGGAGGAAGTGTCCAGCGGGTGGTGGGTGCGAGGAAAAACCAGCCAACAGCGGTACCTGGCTTCTATGCGGGTGTATTTAAACCCGCAAAGCAAAACAATGATGTATGCGGCGTTGGGGGGTGGAATAGCCCATACGAAATTCAGTATTAATTTTTCGCCGGAGGAGGAATTTTCCTACACGGGGTTTGCCTACTATGCCGGATTAGGCGTGGAACGGAGATTCAATGAACGCTGGAGCGTGGGGGTTGAACTGCGCTATAACGGGAACAAATTCCACGATAAACACCTAATTTTCAATGGCGACCAGATGGAAGTATCACATCAAGCCAATTATCTGTCCAGCACGCTGCGGGCCAGTTATCGGATTTAAGGAAACGGGGGGAAAACGGGGGGAACGGGAGCTCTTGCAAAAGGGCTCCCTTTTATTTGTTAAACAACGTAAGCAAAATGCCTTTGAGCAGAATTTTGGGGTCGGCCGAGGTGGAAGATTTAAACGCGCTGTCGGCGTCTATGATGCGGTTTAGGGCGTTTAAAAAGTTTTTCTGCGGGGGGAACGCGCGCGCCTGATTGACCAGGCGGCTTTCCCAGTACATCAGCCCCGCCGCCCGCAAAATTTCGGACGGTGCCAGGCCCGCTTCGCTCAAGCGTTTGATGCGCGCCATCTTTAAAATCGGGAACGTCATCTTGCTCAAAATGGCCACGGGTTCTTCGCCGTCGTCCACCAGTTTGTCCACCAGTTTTACGGCGCGGTTTTTGTTGCAGGCGGTAATGGCGTTGGAAAGTTCAAAGGGGTTTTCTTCCTTGCTAAAGCCGATGCAGGCCAGCACGTCATCTTTTGTGATGGTTTTGTCGGCGCGGTCGGCGGTGTAGAGGGAGATTTTTTCAATTTCGTTTTCCAGCGCGTTCAGTTCGCTGCCGACGCTTTCGCACAGCAAGTCTACGGAATTAAAATCCGGGCGGAGGCCTTTTTCCTGCATTTTTTGGCGTACCCAGGCGTTGAGTTCATCTTTTTTCAGCTCGTCAAAATTTACCACCCTTCCGGCATCCGCACACACTTCGGCCAGCACTTTTTCCGTCTTCATTTTTTTGGCGTCGTTGTGCGTCAAAATAAGCGTGGTGGTGGGCAGCGGGTTATCCAAATAGCGGATGAGGGCTTCCTTAGGGTCTTTGCGCAGTTTTTCAATGCCGGTCAGCACCACCAGGCGGTTGTCCGAAAACACGGGCGACGTATTGGCCAGCGCCAGCACTTCGCCCATATCGGCTTTGTCGGCCTCGCTTTGGAAAAAGTTGAAATCGTCCGGGTGGAGGATAGAACGAATTTTTTGAATGACCAAATTTTTGCGATAGACGTCTTCCCCCGTCAGCAAATAGACGGGGGAAACGGTATTTTTGGCAAGTTCTGCGTTTAGCTTTTCGGCGGTGAGTCTGGACATTTTATTGCGTAATGGTCGTATATTCGGGGTTGTTCATTACTTTCTTTTTGTTTTCGCTCATAACGGAGCCGAACCCTTCCACCGTGCGTTTGACGATGTCTTTGGAAAGTTTTTCAAACACAACATCGCGCGCCTGCACTTCGGTCATTCCGCCGGGCAGGGTGGAGGCGGCGTAAATCTGCGTGCCGAAAAGCGCGGGCTCGCGCCACACGGGGGCGTTGGTGGTTTTGTCCATAAACACCACATCCAGCCAAATGTCCATGCGGTACACGGTGGGGATGAGCTGGCTGTCGTACTGAATCGGGACGTTTAAATAGCGGGAAATGGTGGTGACCACCACGCCTTCGGCGCCGTTGTTTTCCGACACGATTTGGTACGAACCGTCGCGCAAAAATTCGTCGTACAGTTCGTTGTAGAACTTATCTTCCAGCGCGAACACTTCGGTTTTGTTTAGGATTTGCCGCACGGCAATTTTTTTGATGTGCTGCGGCATAATTTGGGCCTGCGGTTTGTACACCGCGCCTTCGCTGGCGCACGCCGCCAACGCGGCGGCGGCACACAAGACGGACAAGAATTTTTTCATACACACGCTCCCTTGCCGGGGTTGCCGGCGGTTACTTTTGGGGGACGGCCACAAAGCTAACCATGCGGCCGGGGACGACAATCACTTTTTTAATTTCCTGCCCAGCCAAGCAGCGCTGCACTTTGGTGCTGGCCTTGGCGGCGGCTTCAATTTCTTCGCGGGATGCATTGGCGGGCACGGCAATGCGGTCGCGCACTTTGCCGTTTACCTGCACGCCGATTTCCACCGTGTCGTCCTGCATCATATCCGGGTTGGGCACCGGCCAGGCGGATTTGACCACGAAGCCTTCGTAACCTTTCTGCTGCCAGATTTCTTCCGTCAGGTGCGGGGCGAAGGGGTGCAGGAGCTTTAAGAACGTTTGGAACGTGTCTTGGCTGACCTGCGGCAATTTGCTGATGTCGTTAAAGAGCACCATCAGCGAAGAAATGGCCGTATTAAAACGGAAGTTTTCAATATCTTCGCTTACTTTGGCGATGGTTTTGTTCTTTAAAATTTCGCTCTTGCGCGGATCGGGCTGAGCGGAAATTTTTACGGTTTCGCTCCAGCCGGCAACGCGCTTTAAAAAGCGGGAAATGCCTTCAATGCCCTTCATATCCCAAGGTTTGCTGGATTCAAACGGACCCATAAACATTTCATACATTCGGAAGGCGTCCGCACCGTATTGGTTGAGGATATCGTCCGGGTTGATGACGTTTTTCTTGGATTTGGACATTTTTTCAATCATCGGGGAGAGTTCTTCCCCGGTGGTCTTTAAGTAGGCTTTTCCGTCTTTAAAATCAATTTCGTCGTAGCCGTGGTAGTTGCCCATTTTGTCCCGGTACGAAAACGCCAAAATCATCCCTTGGTGGCGCAGTTTTTGGAACGGTTCCGGGTGGCTTACGACGCCCAAGTCAAACAGCACCTGGTGCCAAAAGCGCGCGTACAGCAGGTGCAGCACGGCGTGTTCCGCCCCGCCGATATAGCAGTCCACGGGGCCGTAGGCTTTTTCAATTTCCGGGTCCACGAGGGCTTTGTCGTTGTGCGGGTCCATATAGCGCAGGTAGTACCAGCACGAACCGGCCCACTGGGGCATGGTGTTGGTTTCGCGTTTGGCCGGGCCGCCGCAGTGCGGGCAGGTGGTGTTCACCCAGCTGTCCACCGTGGCCAGGGGGGATTCCCCCGTCCCGGACGGTTCAAATTTTTCCACTTCCGGCAGCGTTAACGGCAGTTGGTCTTCCGGCAGCGGCACGACGCCGCATTTGGGGCAGTGCACCACGGGAATCGGCTCGCCCCAGTAGCGCTGGCGGGCAAACACCCAATCGCGCAGTTTATACGTGGTTTTGGCGTTGCCCAGGCCGCGCTCCGTCAGCCATTTAATCATAGCGGCTTTGGATTCTTTGACGCGCAGGCCGTTTAAAAAGCCGGAATTGATGAGCTCGCCGTCGCCGGTAAAGGCTTCCTTTTCCACGCCTTGTTCGCTTTTAATCACTTCAATGATGTCCAGCCCGAATTTTTTGGCAAAGGCGTAGTCGCGTTCGTCGTGGGCGGGCACGGCCATAATGGCGCCGGTGCCGTAGCCCATCAGCACGTAGTCGGACGTCCACACCGGGATTTTTTTGCCGTTTACCGGGTTGATGGCGTAAGCGCCCGTAAATACGCCGGTTTTATCTTTGTTCAAATCGCCGCGTTCCAAGTCGCTTTTTTTGGCGGCTTCGGCCTGGTATTGGGCCACGGCGTCTTTTTGTTCGGGCGTGACAATTTTTTTAAGAATCGGGTGTTCCGGCGACACGACCATATACGTCG
>CALUZE010000056.1 GCA_944325235.1 uncultured Elusimicrobiales bacterium
CAGTAGTCACGATATTATTCTCCTAAATTATTATAATATCAAATATGGTTAATCTTTTTAAGCCCACCTCCTATACGCTGGGCGCCGCGCTGGCCGTGGGGGCCACCCTGGCGTGGAAGCTGGTTTCGTTTGCCAACGCGCTGCTGATTGCCCTGTACTTCGGTGCGGGCAGCACCACGGACGTATACTTTTATGTCATGATGGTAATGGGCTTTGGCGTGACGTTTTTGCAGCGGATGAACGCCGCCGTCATCATTCCGGAAGCGATGGCGCGCCAAGCGGCCCGGCCGGGGGAAGAGCGCGGCTTATTAAACGGATTTCTGTACTTTTACCTATTGTTAGCCGTCTGTTTGGCGCTGGCGGGTGCGCTGGCCCCCGTCACGCTGGCCCAATGGTTCTCCCGCTTTGAAACCGCCCGCCTGATGACGGACAAAACCTTAATTACCTTATCCTTTTTACTTTTTGGGCTGCAGCTGCTGACGGCGTACTTAACGGCCGTATTGGAAATGTACCGCCGTTTTGCGGCCGCCCTGCTTACGCCGCTCAATGCGCTGTTGCCGCTTTGCTTTTTGGGTTGTTTCGGCCGTTCGTGGGGCATTATCAGCATGGTATACGGTTTTTTGGCGGCCAACGCCGTGCAAATTTTGGTATACGGCTATATGATGCGGCGCGAACTCCAGTGGTCCTTCCGCCCGGCCCCGGCGGCCTGGCACCAACAGCTGACCAAAAACCTGGTAAGCAACCAGTTGATAGAACTGGCCAACATTGTAAGCAGTGTGCTGCCGGTATATTTGTTAAGCGGGTTGGCGGCGGGGTTTGTCAGCGCGCTCAACTACGCCAAACAACTGTCCGATTCCCCCACCGAAATTTTTACCCTGCGCGTGGCCAACATTTCCAAAATTCAACTGACCGAAAGCGCCGCCCGCCGCAACGAAGCCAAATTCAACGAGGATTTTTTATCCACCCAGCATTTTATGCTTTTCTTGCTCACACCCTTGGCCGTGTTCAGCGGGTGTTTTGCGCCGGAAATCGTTACGCTGTTTTTTAAGCGCGGCCAATTTACGCTGGCCGACGTGCAAAACGCGGCCGCGTTTTTGCGCCCGTTGTTAGGCATTATGTGGTTTATGGCGCTGGTGCAGATGCAAAACAATGTGGTAGCGGCCGGGCGGAAAGTGAAGGAAAGCCTGCCGTATGCGTTGGCGTGCGTGGGGCTGTTTATCGTGTTGGTACCGTTTACGATGCACGCCTGGGGGGCGTTTGCGTTCCCATATACGCAGCTGGGGTGCTGCGTGGTGAGCCTGGGGATTAATTACCGCTTATTTAACAAGCATTTCCCGTCGGTCCCGTATGTACGGTCCCTGCTGGCGGCGGGGCGGCTGGCGCTGGTAAATCTGGCGGCGTTGGTGCCGCCGCTCGCACTGTATTACGGGTGCGGCGTAAACCGCTGGCCGGCCTTTTGGTGTTTGCTCGTATGCGGGGTAGTATTTTTGGCGGGGCTGTTTGGCGGGACGTATTTCAGCGGGGACTGGCAAGCATTTAGCCGCCAGTTTGCCCGGCGCAAACAACTTTTTAATGCGGTAAAATCCGCTTGACAGCCTGCATCACGTCCTGCGCGCGGACGCACTCCGTGCACGGGGCCGCTTCCAAACCGCGCGGACAGGCGTTCATCCAATCTTTCGTCACCCACATACAGCCGCCGCACGGGCCGGCAGCCAGGTTTTCGTTCTTGGCGTATCCCAAGAAATGCGCCGAAGACGGGCCGAAAATCACCACACTGTTTACTTCCAAAAATTGGGCCAAATGCACCAGACCGCTTTCGCTGTCCACATGCACTTGCGCAGCGCTTAAAAGGGGCAATAAATCCGGCAGGTCGGTTTTGCCGAGCAGGCACAAATCGGCCTCCTCGTACGGTACATTGCCCTTTTCGCCCAGCTGAACGATTTTAATATACGGAAATTCTTTTTTAAACAGCCGGAAAAATTCGCACCACCGCACCGAGGGCCACGCGCGCGTCGGGCGGGAATTTCCCCCGGACGAGTGCACGCGGCTTAAATCGTGGAACGTAATGTACGGCACATCGGTCAGCCCGAATTTTTCCAGCCCGCCGACGGGTACTTTTAACCGTTCGGTCGTGTCGTGCGGCAGTTCCACGCCGCCCGTGTAGGAAAGCAAGTCAAACCGGCGCCCGCCGTGGTGGGCAAGCCAGCGCCCCAACAGGCCGTCGGTCAAAAACAAATCGTCCAGCAAACTGCCCAGCGCTTCCTGCGCCGCGCGGGCGCGCTCCAGCACGGGCAAGAAATCCGGCGCAATCTGCCCCAGCCGTCCTTCGTCCGCCGCCAAAAACACCGCCGCCATACAAGCCAGCACCGCCAAATCGTAGGAAGACGGCGCAAACGGTTTGCCTTCGCAAATATAGGTGTTTTTATCGCGGCCGAACAGCAAGCGGGCCACCCCCGGCAACGGGGAATAAATATCAAATACCGCTTCCGGCAAATACGCGCGGTACGCCGACACCAACCGCTTGGCGCACGCCACGTCCCCCATGCCGCCCGGCAGCCAAAACAACACGCGCAGGCGGTCCTTTTCGCGCGGGGCGGGCTTGCGTAAAAAGTGGTTTTTAAAACGGGACAGCAGCTGCTTTTTGGAATGACTCCATTCAAAAGCGCCGCGCACGATGCGGCTGTCCCGCCCGCGCCAATCCAGCGTTTGCTGCAGTTCCAATAAGCTAAGTTGTATATCCGGGGCGTCCCAGTTCATTTGACGGCGTCCTTGCAGAGGGTTTCGTACGCGTCCAGGTAGGCTTGCAGCGAAAAGCGCTGCGTCACTTCGCGCGCACGCTCGCCGAACTGGCGGCGTTTTTCGTCGTCTTTCATCAGTTCGGCCATTTTGGCGGCCAGGCGGTCGGTATAATTCTGTTTGACCAAAAATCCGTCCACGCCGTCGCGAATAATCACATCCGGCCCCGTGCAGTTAAAGCTCACCGCGGGCAGCCCCGCGGCCATGGCTTCCAACAACACCATCGGGAACCCTTCCGCGCGGGAAGACATCGCATACAGCTGCGCGTGCTGATACACGCCCTGCAGGCCCTGCACCGGCGGCACAAACTGCACGCTGTACTGCACGTCCAGCGTTTCGGCCAGGCCTTTCAGTTCGGCTTCGTCCGGGCCGGCACCGATAATGCACAGCTGCCAATCCGGGAAATCGTCACACACGCGCCGCCACGCTTCCAGCAGGCGGTCAAAGCCTTTTTGCTGCACCAGCCGCCCGATGGCCACCACGTATTTTTTGCCTTCTTTAAAAAATTCCGGCCGCGGCGCCGTGCCTTTGCCCACCGGCAAAGCGGGATTGTAGATGACCGCCGGTTTCCAGCGGGGATGATACAACGCGATAAATTTGCGGTCCCGTTCGGACAGCACCGTCACCCGGTATGCGCGGCGCAGCAGAAAGTTGCGCAGCACCCGCCATTTAAGCGAATACGCCAGATAGCGCACGTCCAAATGGTCGGCATAAATGTACGGCACGCGCAGCAGCCAGCACGCGGCCAATACGCTCACCGTCATAAAACTGATCACTACATCCGGCTTGGTAGCCCGCACCGCACCGATCAACCGCCATAGGCGGGGAATGCCGCCCCAAAAGGAGGGTTTTTTAAACGTGGGCAAGTTCACGCGCACGCGGTGCACGGCGGAGGAAAGCGAGTAGAAATCCGGCACGGAGTCGTCCAGCGTCAAAAGAGTCACTTCGTGGCCGCGCGCAGCCAGCCCGTCGGCCAGATACGTCATCACCCGTTCCGCGCCGCCGCCGCCCAAGGTACCAATTACGCAGGTTATTTTCATTTTCTCCCCTGTAAAAACGCCCCGGAAGGCTCCGGGGCGCAGATTCTTTCAGTGCAACAGTTCCACAAACGCGCGAACGAAATCTTCAAACGGATATTGGTCTTTGAGTTTGCTGGCCTCTACCGCGATTCCCACGCGTTTGCCCCAGTTCACCATCAAATCGTCCAACGCCACCGTGAACGGTTCTTCTTCCCCGGCGTTTACAATCACGCCGTTAATGCCGTTGGCCACGAGATCCGTCACCGGGTCGCTTTCGCAAGCCACACACGGCAGTTTGCTGGCCATGGCGTCCAACAGGATATCGGCATTGTCGGGGTTCAAGGCCGGGTAAGCAAAAATGTCGGCGTTGCGCAGCAGGCTGTACACGTCGCCGTCGTCCGGGACGATTTCCGTGCTGTCCTGCAAGTTGTTTTTGGCCACAAACTTGGCCAGCGCCGCTTTGCCCGTGCCGTCGCCCACAATGGTCAAATGCCACGTGGAGTGCGCCGGAGCCAGCCGCGCCCAGGTTTTAAGCAGGTTTTCAAAACCGCTGTCCTTGGTCAGTTTGCCAACGGCCACGATGTTGTTTTCTTTCTTAAAGCAGGCCGGTTTGTCGTAGTTGTAGTGTTCCACCCACACGGCCGGGTTGGTAACGGCTTGCACCTTCAGGCCGGCGTAGGCTTTTTTGTTCAACGGTTTGTCCGTGGTTTTAATGACCAAGACTTGTTTGGCTTTCTTTAAAACGGTCTTTTTGTCTTTGGGGGTTTTGTCTTCTTTAAAGCCTTCGTTTTCGGCATACACGAAGGGCACGCCCGCTTCGGCCGCGGCTTGGCAGCCGGTCAAGTTCATCAGCGAAATAACAAAATCCGCCCCGTCTTTTTTAAGCGCCGTGGCCAACGTTTTGTGTTTGGCCGTGGCGGCATATTCCTGCAGCGGGAGGGCATTGTCCTTCACTTTTACTTTGCCTTTTACGGCACGCAGCGTAACGTCAAACCCTTTGGAGGCGAGTTCTTCGCCCAGTTTTACCCCTAACCGGGAGGCGGTAAATTCTTTATTCCCGCCGATAAAAATAGTTACTTTCATACTTCCTCCTAACCACAGCAAACCCTTTTTGCCGTATCTTGCTTTTTAGTTTATTGTACATAAAAACCAGCGAGAAAGAAACCTATTTTTTCGTCTAAAAACACAAAAAGGCCCGCCGGCGTTTTGCCCATAAAAAAACCGCCCTTTCGGGCGGTATCGTCAAAAATCTTGCGGGGACTGGATTTGAACCAGTGATCTCAAGGTTATGGGCCTTGCGAGATACCAGGCTTCTCTACCCCGCAATGTTATTATAGCACTTTAAACCCGTAAATGCAAACCGCCCCGCAAAAAAACGGGCGGGAGAAATTCCCGCCCGCTCCGTTAAAACTAAGTGCGTTACTCTTTGTACATCGGGTAGAAATAAATACCCATATACACCGGGTTGTCCACAAAGTTTTTGACCTTGGAACGCATGGCCCACAAGCCGGTGGGGTGCACGGTGTAGATTTGCATGGCGTCGTCGTGCATTAAATTATGCACCTGTTTGTACAGCGCGTTGCGTTTGGCAAAATCCGTTTCCGACACGGCCTGTTCAATCAGCGCGTCGGCCTGCGGGTTTTTGTACCCTTGCGAAAGCGCATAGCGCCCCTGGCTGTGGATGAACGGGAAGTAGAAGTTGTGCGCGTCGGCATAGTCGGCCACCCAGCCGCGGGCCCACATGGGCATTTGGCGTTTGGCGGTTTTTTCCAGGAATGAGGGCCAGGTTACACCGCGCAAATCAATCTTAAATTTGGGGTTTAAGCTTTCCACGTTGCGTTTTAAAATTTCGGTCGCAATCTGGCGCATATCGCCGCTGGTGTTGTAGGTAATGGTGAATTTAAACCCTTTTTCCCACACTTTTCCGCCCCAGGCTTTTTTAAAGTGTTCTTTGGCTTTTTCCAAATCAAACGTGTAGCGTTTAAAGCCGTTGTCGTACTTCACCAATCCGGCCGGCGCGGGGCCGATGGCCATTTCGCCGCGGCCTTCCATAGACTCGCGCAGGAACGCTTCGTAATCAAACGCGTATTCAAACCCCAGGCGCAGGTCTTTATCGGCAAAGAAATCGGCCGGAATGCCGTTGCCGTCCAGCTGGCCGGAGCCGACGTCCGGGTTGGCTTCCATATTGATGTTCCGCGTAAAGAAAATCACCGGGTCCGTGCGCAGGCGGGGCAGCTCATCATACACCACCACTTCCGGGTTGCCTTTTAATTGGCTGGCAAACTTGGTGGAAATTTCCGCCACGTCCGCGTCGCCGGTTTCCAACATGAGCCGCATGGTGGAAGGTTCGTCCACCGTCATCATATGAATGGTTTTTAATTTGGGAGCGCCGGCGAAATAATTTTCGTTGGCGGCCAGCGTCAGGCGTTTGGCGGCAATGTCCCACCGGGCGACATAAAACGGCCCCGTGCCGTTGGTGGCGGCAAAGAACGGGGAAGAATCTTTGGCGAAATTATTAAACTGTTTCCACGTGGCTTCCTCGCCGTCCCACGCGCCGTGCTGGACGGCCCAGTTTTTGCTGACGATATAGCTCCACCGCGCCAAAATGGACAAGAACGGCGCAAACGGCCGTTTGAGCGTGATGACCACGTTGTCCCCGTCTACGCGGATAGCGTCGGCGGCGTCTTTAAAATCCACGACAATTTCGCCCTGGTCGTTGCGGGTGGAAGAAACGCCCAAAATCGGTTCCAACAACAGGCTGGACGGGCCGCCCGACACGTCGGACAAGATGAACCGCAGCAGCGAGTAACGCACATCTTCGGGCGTCAGTTCGGTGCCGTCGTGGAATTTAACCCCTTTGCGAATGGGAAAGGTGTAGGTACGGCCGTCGGCGGAAATCAGGCCGTTTTCGCGGCTGGGCACCTGCGTGGCGAGGGAAGGCTCCAGCTCCGTAAGCGAACTGCCTTTAAATTTAAGCAGCGTATCGTAGACGTTGATTAACAGCCCGTGGGTTACCCCGTCGTAGGAGTACACCGGGTCCAGGGATTCCATTTCCCCTTTGTGCGCTACGATGAGCGTATCTTTCATATCCGGCTGGGCGCAGGCGCTAAACAGCCCGACCAAGCACAAAAGCAACCAATATTTTTTCATTTTTTCCTCACAATGTACGCAGCGCCCCGCTTGCGGTTCAGCCACGCGTTAGCAAATTCCCGCGCGGGATACGCGCGCAAAACGGTTTTTTCGTCGGAGGCGGCAGGGTCCGCCACCAACACTTTGCCGTCTTTCCACCCGCGGATGACCAGCAAATGCCCCGCGGTATGGTCTATGGCGGCGCCGGGCAGCTGCCCGCGCTCATACGCCACGCTCGCTGCCACCAGCGAGTCTTGCGTCACAAAATCTTTCAGTTCCGCCAACGTGCCGAAACGGCGCACATACGCCGCGACGCCTTTCGTCCCGGCATAGGCGGTGTTGAACATCCAATTGCCGTAAATGCCGGCGGTCGGGTCGTACACGCCGCGCATTACTTCCGCGGGCGTAACAGCCACGCCCAACGCATTTAAAATCATACACACCGATACCGGGCTGCACACGCGGCGGCGGTCCGGATGTTTAAGCGTCATTTGCGACAGGGGCGTTACTTCTTTTTCAAACGAACCGGCAGGCAGGCGGGCGGCATTTTTTTCGTCATACGCAAAAGGCGCACGCACGCCGCAGGCGGCCAACCGCTCCAGCTGCGCCCCGCCGGAAGATTTTACCCGGAACCGATACGCCGACGCCGGTTGCGCCAGCACCAGTTCGTCCGTTTCCAGCCGGCCAAAGGGCGTTTGCTGCGCCGGGAAACTGGTTTTTAAATTAGGGGACAGCATCCCCAATTTATAAAATTCGCTCCACTTGTCGCCTTCGCACACTTGTACTTCCAGCAACAGCGAACCCGCCTCCCCCGCCCGGAAATTGGCGGAAAGCACCAGCGACGAAAAAGGAAATGGCGTTTGAACGGGGGCGGAAAGTACGGCATTTATGCCGTCGGCGGAAGGTTCCCGCGTGCAATCGGCGGGAGAATGGAAATTGTTGAAAACGGGCGAACGCCACGGCGTGTGTTGGACCATAAAAAACCTTATCGGGGCACCCGGACTTGAACCGGGAACCTCCCGCTCCCAAAGCGGGCGCTCTACCACTTG
>CALUZE010000057.1 GCA_944325235.1 uncultured Elusimicrobiales bacterium
CGGCAATTTAACGCTTACCGAGCAGGAACCCTTTGACGGGGACTATACCCTGCCCGCCGATTGGCCCGCCTTGAGCGCCTGGGGCAGCAAACGCAAAGCCCTGGCCTGCGCCTTGCAGACGATGAAGTATTTGAGCGTTACCGAGCCCAGTTTTAAAACCGTTTTAATCCCTTCCTACCGCGAACTGAAGGAATGTTTGCAGGTGGACGAGAACGCCGTTTCCGCCCTGGAACTGGTGAAAAGCCAGGAAGGCGGCCGCAAGGGCAGCCTGTGGGCGCTGTTGGACAAAACCAAAACCGCCGTAGGCAGCCGCAAACTGAAAGAATGGATTTTGCACCCGCTGATGGACCCCGGGGAAATCGCCCAGCGGCAGGATTGTGTGGAAGGCTTCGTAAAGAACCAATCCGCCATTGCCGATTTGACGGCCTTGCTGGAAAATATTTCCGACGTGGAGCGCATTATGACGCGCACCGTCACGGGCACGGCCTCTCCGCGGGATATGTCGGGGCTGCGCCAGTCGCTTTTGAATGTGGACCCGCTGGCCCGCTGGTTTGAAACATACGGCGCCGCGGTGGCCCCGCATTTGCAGGCGCGTTTTGCGGCCATTCTGCCGGTGCTGCAGCAAATGGCCCGTGTGCTGTATGACGCCATAGACGAAAACCCGCCCATCCGCCTGTCGGACGGGCACGTCATCCGCAAAGGCTACAATGCCGAGCTGGACGAACTGCGCTCGCTTAAATCCAACGGCAGCAAAACCATGGAAGAAATCTGTGCCCGAGAGCGCGAAAAAACGGGCATTTCCACGATGAAGGTGGGATACAATTCCGTATTCGGTTATTATTTTGAAGTGACCAAATCCCACATTGATAAAGTTCCGTATTCGTACGTGCGCAAACAGACCTTGGTCAATGCCGAGCGGTTTATTACCGAAGAACTCAAACAGCTGGAAGACAAAATTTTAAACGCGGAGCAGAAAATTCTGCGTTTGGAAAGCGCCCTGTTTGACGAAGTGCGCAAAACCTTGGCCACGCAGATAAACGATTTAAAAACGTTTGCGCAAATCGTGTCCGAGCTGGACGTATACGTCTCGCTGGCGTTGTGCGCCATGCGGGGCAACTGGGTAAAACCGGTAGTGGATAACGGTACCGAAATCCATTACGAAAATGGCCGCCACCCGCTGGTGGAAGCCACCTTGCCCGCCGGCAGCTTCGTGCCCAACAGTTTGGACATCGGCACCCCGCAAACCCAAATTATGCTCATCACCGGCCCGAATATGGGCGGCAAAAGCGTGTTTTTAAAACAGACGGCCATTTTGGTCATCCTGGCGCAGATGGGCAGTTTTGTGCCGGCCACTTCGGCGCGGGTGGGCGTGGTGGACAAAATTATGACGCGTATCGGCGCGCACGACGCGCTGGGCCGCGGCAATTCCACGTTTATGGTGGAGATGAACGAAACCGCGCACATTTTGGCGTCTATGACGCCGCGCAGCCTGATTTTGCTGGATGAAGTCGGCCGCGGAACGTCCACCTTTGACGGCATTTCCATCGCGTGGGCGATTGTGGAATATTTGTACAAGCCGCACGGCGGCCCCAAAGTGCTGTTTGCCACGCACTATTTTGAATTGGTGGATTTGGAAAACAAATACGAAAGCGTGCGCAACTACCACGTGGAAGCCAAGGAATACAAAGACGCCGCCGGCAACAGCCGCCTGGCGTTTTTGTACCAGATTCTGCCCGGCGCGGCGGACCGTTCCTACGGGATACACGTGGCCGAAATTGCGGGGCTGCCCGCGGCGTGCACGCTGCGCGCCAAAAAAGTGCTCAAAGACCTGGAAGCCAAAAAAGGCGCTAAAATTTCCGCCAAAGAAAAAGATATGGTCAAGGACTTGTTCTCCTCGCCCATCGTGGAAGAAATCAAAATGGCCGACCCGAACAAACTGACCCCGCTGGAAGCCTTGCAGTTAATTTGCGAATGGAAGAAACGGATTAATGAGTAACATACACGTACTGGACGAAAAAACAGCCGGCAAAATCGCCGCGGGCGAAGTGATTGAACGCCCGGCGGGCGTGCTTAAAGAACTGCTGGAAAACGCCGTGGACGCCGGCGCCACCAGCATTAACGTGGATATTGAAGGCTCTGGCCGGGATTTAATCCGCGTGAACGACAACGGCTGCGGCATGAGCGCGGAAGATTTGGAATTGTGCGTCCTGCGCCACGCCACCAGCAAAATCCGTGCATTTGGGGACTTGGCCCACTTGCATACGTTCGGTTTCCGCGGCGAAGCGCTTTACTCGGCGGCGGCCGTTTCGCGCATGACGCTCACCAGCTGCACCGGGGACGGTTCCGGCCACCGCCTGGAACTGCACGCCGGCAAAGTTGTGGCCAAAAGCCCGGCGCCGGCCATCAAAGGCACCACGGTGGAAATACGCAACCTGTTTTACAACGTGCCCGCCCGTTTGAAATTTTTAAAAAGCGACGCTTACGAACGCGCCTGCCTGTTAAAAGTAATAGAAGAAAGTGCCCTGGCCAATCTGCCCGTCAGCTACCGGGTGCACGTCAACGGCCGCGCCGTGTACGACTTGCCGGCGCAAACCGGCCCGCTGCCGGACGCCGTCAAAGCGCGCGCCAAACAAATTTTGGGCGATGAAGTCGCCTCCACCCTGTTGTTTAAAGCGTTTGACGAAATGCAGCTCAAGCTGTTTGTTACGCCGTCCGACAAGCTGGTCACCGTGCGCGATATGCAGTATGTGTTCGTCAACCGCCGCCCGATTGATTCCAAAACCGTTCAGCAGGCCGTGTACAAAGCCTACCAAAACGTCCGCCCCAAGGACCGCCACCCGGCGTTCTTGGTGTACCTGACGCTGGACCCCGCAGATTTTGACGTCAACATCCACCCGCAAAAGCGCGACATCCGTTTTGTAAACGAAAATAAAGTATTTGCTTTTTTGATGCACGCGGTGGGCGAAACGGTGTTTTCCAACGCCCGCCCGGTGGACGTGGCCGTCCCCGCACCGTCCATCACGTTGCCGCCGCCTGCCCAGCCCGCGGCCGAACAACTGTTTAAACCGGCCGCTCCCACGCCGATGGAAGCGTACGCCGCTTCTTGCCGCCCGGCTCCCGCGCCGCACGGCGCCTTTGCCCCCAAACTGCATTTTGTAGCCAAGGAAACGGAAGAACCCGTGGAATATGTAGCCCGCGCGCCTGTTTTCACACCGACCGAACCCGCGCCCGAAGCGCCTGCACAGCCGGCCGATATGCATGCCCAAGGGGACCCGGCCTGGTACCATGGCCCGTACCATTATTTGGGCCAGCTGCAGCGCAGTTACCTGCTGTTTGAAAACCCGGAAGGGCTGGTGGTGATTGACCAACACGCCGCACAGGAGCGCGTGCTGTTTGAGCATTACCTGGCCGCGTTTGACCGCCGGGACGTAAAGGTGCAAAAGTTGCTTTTCCCCGTGCATGTGGATTTGCCGCCGTCCAACGCCGAGACGCTTTTGTCGTGGGCCGATTGGCTGAAAACGGCCGGGTTTGAGCTGGAACCTTTTTCGGCCCATACCGTGCTGGTGCGCACCATGCCGCATATGATTCGCTTTAAAGAAGACGATATGAAAGCGTTTATCATTTCGCTTTCGCAAGTGGTGGGGGACCCGTCCAAATCCACCGAAAGTCTAAAGCGCAAAATGGTGGCCATGCTGGCCTGCAAAAAAGCCATCAAAGCACACGATGCCATTTCGCCCGCCGAGGCCGAGGCGCTGTTGGACAATATGAAAAAGTGCAAAGACGGTATGCACTGCCCGCACGGACGGCCCTGTGTGGCGCAGCTGAATATGAAACAGCTGGATAAATTATTTGGGAGATAGCATGCACATTACTAAACTTTCGGTCGTATTTTTCAGCGCCACGGGGCGCACGCGCAAAGCGGCGGAAGCTTTCGTCAAAACGTTGCCGCTGCCGGCCCAATGGATAGATGTGACGGCCGCCAGCTCGGCGGACCAGGCCCATACGTTCGGGCCGGAAGAACTGGTGGTTTTTGCCGCGCCGGTGTACGGCGGGCGCATCCCGGTTCAGGCGTCCCAACGCTTTGCCCGGCAGAAAGGCGCCCAAACGCCCGCGGTGTTGCTGGCGGTGTTCGGCAACCGCGATTACGATGACGCTTTGCTGGAAATGCAAGAGGTGGCCCAGGCGGCCGGATTTGTGTCGTTTGCCTGTGCGGCGCCGGTGGCGGAACATTCGCTGATGCCCGGCGTGGCGGTTGGCCGCCCGGACGAAGCGGACACGCAAAAACTGGCGGAATTTGCCGGACGCGTGTGGCAAACGCTGGCGGCGGCGGGGAAAGTGTTTGCCCTCAAATTTGGTGCGCGCAAAGAACCCGAATTTTTTATCGGCAAATAAAAACAAACCTCATAAAAAACTCCGGGTATTTGGTGTACCCGGAGTTTTTGGTTTGTATAGGGTGTTAAATGTACGAGTCGCCGTAGCGCAGGTTGTCCGGATTTTTAGGCTTGGGGGCGCGTATTCCCTTTACGGTCGGCGGAACTGTGCGCAGTTTTTTGGGCTGCTTAGCGGCGGGCTGCTCCTTTTGCGGCTGAGAAACCGCCGGTGCCTCCTTTTTGGGCAGCGGTTTAATTTGGGGCATTTTTACGCCGGTTTCCGGCAGATAGATGTAATACAGATTGGAGGGTTGCGGCCATGTTTGGTGTGGAATGAAGGCAAAGCTTTCTCCCCAAAACGGTTTGGTGCGGTCAGTCCATTCCCCGGTGGCCTGCTGACTCAGGCTGTCGACTATTTGATCTTGTTCTTTTTCTAATTGCTTGGCAGCTTCCAAAATGTCTAAGTTTTGCGCTCGGGAGGCTTCCTCTGCGTCTGTATAGAACTTGATTGTTTCGGGCGAAATATATTCTGTCGGAACCAGGAAGAGGAACCCCGTATCCGGCCTGTCCTGCACATGGAGCAGATTGGGCAAATCCGTGGAGGCGGTTCCTACCACGTGCCCGGATCCGCAATAGACGATAATAATGTCATAAAACGGCTGAACGGCCTGAATATACCGCGCCCATTGGCGGTTGCGTTCCAACAGGCCAAAAGGGGACGTGCCCAACAGCATATTTGTTTCTTGCAAAAAGTTGATGATGTTTTCTTCCTCTTGGCGGGGAAGCGCGCGTTGGATGAGGTAGCGGCCGGTTTTCGCCAGTAAAAAGGTCGTCTTGCCCTCTCTCCACAGATACAGCTCTTTTGCGCCTAAGATGTCGTCTAAGGCCAACTGGTCAATTCCCAGGGCGTCGGCCGCTTGTTTGACTTCCGGATAGACCTGCACTATATCCACGGAAGAGCCTGCCCGTTGCAAGGGAAACGTTTCCAAATCGGGCACCATCGCAAATTCCGACGCCAGCAAAATGCGTTTATCGGGGTGTTGTTTGCGCACGGCTTGCATCATGCGGATCATTTCGGCCGGGGTAGAATTCGTTCCGTGTGATTCTCCGATAAAAATGTATTTAAATCGTTTCAGCAAAAATTCGTAATTGGGCCAGAAATTATGAAACACAGCTTTGTATGTGTTTTTGTCTTGTTGGGCGTCTTTCAAATCCATCCGTCTGGAAACCAGGTCGCGTTCTTTGGCGTTTTGATTCAACTTTTTAAATTGCTGCCAGGAAATCATTTCCGGCGGGTACTCCTCCATCACTTTTGCCAAGGCTTCTTGAGCGTCAAAAAAATCCATTTCCGCGTCTACAGTCTGTTCTTGTACGGTTTGTTCTACCTTGTGGGCGATCCGGTCCGCCTGCACGGCCGACAGCCCGGGGCGGTTAGCCCGGGGAGAGTTCGCTTGTGCCCACAGAGGGCAGAGGGTCAGTAATAAAATAAAGATAACGTGTTTCATACTTATATGATAAGCAAAAAAGCGTACCAAAAACAGGGCCGAAAGACCTAGGGCCTTCTGGGCCCGGGCCCAAGGGAAAAGCCGGGGCACCGGGCGGCTTTATTTTCGGGCGAAAAAAAGGTATCCTTTATGTATATTCTCTATTGGAGGGCTTATGCCTGAAAATCCCATTTTGGAACGTGTATTATTTTCGGAAGAACAACTCGCCAAGCGGGTGGCTGAACTGGGCCGCCAAATCTCGGCCGATTACCGCGGGAAGATGCCGCTGTTTGTGGGCATTTTGCGCGGGTGCATTTTGTTCTATTCCGATTTGATGAAAAATATCAGCGTGGACTGCAATATGGATTTTATGTGTCTGTCGTCGTATTCGGGCACTTCCAGCACGGGCCAGGTGCGCACGATGTTGGACTTGCGCGAAAGCATCAAAGGCCGCCATGTGGTGGTGGTGGAAGACATTGTGGATACGGGGCTGACGCTGAATTATTTAATGGGCAATTTAAAAAACCGCGGCGCCGCCAGCATTGAAATTTGCTGCCTGCTGGATAAGCCGTGCAACCGCAAAGCGGACATTCACCCCAAATACGTGGGGTTCACCGTGGGGGATGAGTTTGTCATCGGCTACGGGTTGGATTACAACGAACTGTACCGCAACTTGCCGTTTATAGGGGTATTTAAGAAATAATGAAGAACAACAAAAATCAGAACAACCGCCGGATTGTTTCCGTTGGGCAAATTGTAGGATGGGTGGCTGTGTTTGCGCTGGCCGTACTCTTGTTTAACAAGCCGGGCGCCAAACAAGTAGTGCTGGACTATTCCGAATTTAAAAACAAAGTGGCCGCGGCCGAAGTGTCGGACTTGACGGTCGCCCCGGGCGTCATTTCCGGGATGTACAAAAACGAGAAAGGGGAATTCGCCCCGTTTAAAACCGTGCGTATGGAAGACCCGGAACTCGTCAACCAGCTCTCCGCCGCCAAAATCAAATACAAAGCCGAACAGGACAACAGCTGGCTGGGAAATATTCTGTTTAATTTGTTGTGGATTTTCTTGTTAATCGGATTGTGGTGGTTCATTTTTCTGCGTCCGCAAAGAAGCGACGGCCGCAGCGCAATGAACTTCGCCCGCTCCAAAGCCAAAATGCAGGACCCTTCCCAGCAGACGGTAACGTTTAAAGACGTGGCCGGGTGCGAAGAAGCCAAAGAAGAACTGCAGGACGTGATTAAATTTTTGAAAAACCCCAAAAAATTCCAAAAGCTGGGCGGCAAACTGCCCAAAGGCGTGTTGCTGTACGGCGCGCCCGGCACGGGCAAAACGCTGCTGGCCAAAGCCGTCGCGGGCGAAGCCGGCGTGGCGTTTTTCTCGGCTTCGGCTTCCGAATTTGTGGAAATGTTCGTGGGTGTGGGTGCCGCGCGCGTGCGCGATTTGTTTGACCAGGCCAAAAAGAATTCCCCGGCCATCATTTTTATTGACGAATTGGACGCGGTCGGCCGGCGCCGTTTTGCCGGTATCGGCGGCGGGCACGACGAACGCGAACAAACGCTCAACCAATTGCTGATTGAGCTGGACGGTTTTGAAAGCAAACAGGGCATTATTTTGATGGCGTCCACCAACCGCCCCGACGTGTTGGACCCGGCGCTCATCCGCCCCGGCCGTTTTGACCGCCATATTTCCGTGCCGGCGCCGGACTTGAAAGGCCGCGAAGATATTTTGAAAGTGCACGCCCGCAAAGTAAAACTGGGCCCGGATGTGGATTTAAAAGTAGTCGCCAAAAGCACGCCCGGTTTTGTGGGGGCGGATTTGGCCAACGTCGTAAACGAAGCCGCCATTTTGGCCGCCCGCGCCGATAAAGACGCCGTGACCAAAAGCGATATGGACGAAGCGGTGGAACGCGTGATTGCCGGCCCGCAAAAGAAGAGCCGCATCATTTCCAAAAAGGAACTGCGCATCATTGCCGCGCACGAAGTGGGCCACACCGTGGTCGCCCGTTTGACGCACCATTCCGACCCGGTGCACAAAGTGTCCATCATTCCGCGGGGCCAGGCGTTGGGCTACACGCTGCAGCTGCCGCTGGAAGATAAATTTTTAACCAGCAAGTCCGAACTGTTGGACAAG
>CALUZE010000058.1 GCA_944325235.1 uncultured Elusimicrobiales bacterium
CTATAATCCATACGGAGGTATTATGACCCAACTGGCGCAAGTTAAAAAAGCAGCCGCTTTTTTAAATAAAAAGACGAAAAACTTTAAACCCGAAATCGCCCTCATCACGGGTTCCGGGCTGGCCGGCTCCATCCCGCCTTTGGAAAAGGAAATCAAAATTCCGTACGTTACCATTCCCGGTTTCTTGCAAAGCACGGTGCCGGGCCACAGCGGCAACCTGATTTTTGGCGTGTACAAAGGGCGGCGCATTGTGGTCATGCAGGGACGCTTTCACTACTACGAAGGGCACCCGATGAAAGATTTGGCCATTTCTATCCGCACGTTAAAACTGCTGGGGGTGGAAAAACTGCTCGTCTCGGCGGCGGTAGGGTCTATGGATTTAAAGCTCAAACCCGGCGCCCTGTGCGTACTGAAGGACCACATCAACTTTATGTGCAACAACCCGCTCATCGGCAACCACGACCCGGCCTTCGGCCCGATGTTCTTTGATTTGTCCGAAGCGTACGACAAAACCATGCGCAAAACCGCCCTCGCGGCCGCCAAAAAGGCCGGCATTACGGCGGGTGAAGGCGTGTATTTGGCCACCACCGGCCCGAACTTTGAAACGCCGGCCGAAATCCAAATGTTCAAAAAATGGGGTGCTACGGTGGTAGGGATGTCCGTCGTGCCGGAAGTATTGGTGGCGCGCCAGTGCGGCATTGCCGTGTTGGGGCTGGCGTGGGTGAGCAATATGGGCTGCGGCATTGAGAAGAAACCCCTTTCCCACGCGCAGACCATCAGCAAAACCAAAAAGATTGAAGGCAAATTTAAAAAATTGCTGGAAATCCTGTTCGTAAAATTATAAGGAATATACTCCGCGCGGCTGACCGTTTTTACACGGCGCCGCGCGGATTTTTGTAACGTATGGCAAACCTCAAACGGCTGGGCAAAGAAACGCTGGTGTACGGCACTTCCACGGTGCTGGCACGGCTGCTCAATTTTTGTCTGGTTCCCTTTTACACGTATTATTTAATCCCCGGCGAATACGGCGTCATCGCCACGACGTTTGCCGTGGTGGCGCTGCTTAACGTCGTGTTTTTGTTCGGCATGGACCAAAGCTACCTGCGCTTTGCCAGCGAACGCGAAAACAAAACGGAAGTGTTCCAGCATTGTTTTTACGGCGTGCTGGCCAACGGCGTAGTGCTTTCGGTCTTGCTGTGGGCCTTTGCCAAGCCGTTTGCGGCGCTGATTGGCATCGGCGCGCAGCACGTGCAGATTGTGCACCTGGCCGTGTGGGTGCTGTTACTGGACGTATTGAATATGATTCCGTTTACCAAGCTGCGTCTGGAACGGCGGCCGTGGTATTTTGCGGGCGTGCGCACGGCGTCCATTGTGGTAAACGTACTGGGCAACATTGTGTTCATCGCCGTGTGGCACATGGGGATAGCGTCCATTTTGTGGGCCAACATTTTTGCGTCGCTTACGTCTTTGGTGTTGCTGTCGCCCGTAGTGTACAAAGAACTGCGCGGCAAGACCTATTCGCCCAACCGTACGCTGTACAAAGAAATGCTGCGCTTTGCGTGGCCGTTTGTGCCGGCAGGGCTGGCCAGCCTGCTGGTCAGCGTGATAGACAAACCGATTTTGGTGCATTTGGCCGGGCTGGAACAAGTGGGTGTGTATCAGGCCAACTTTAAAATAGGCGTATTTATGATGTTGCTGGTGTCTATGTTTGACCAAGCCTGGCGGCCGTTTTTCCTGGCGCACGCCAAAGACGCCGACGCCAAAGAAACCTTTTCCAGCGTGTTTTCCGCCTTTTTTGCGCTGGGCACATGGTTTTTGCTGGGGCTTTCGCTCTTAATGCCGCCCATTATTCAAAGCAACTTGTTCGGCAATTTCCATTTAATCAGCCCCGCCTATTGGGGCGGCCTGCACGTGATTCCGCTGGTGCTGACGGGGTACTTTTTCTACGGGCTGTACATCAATTTTATGGTGGCGCCGGTACTGACTAAAAAAACGCGCATTTTGGTGTGGATTACGCTGCTGGGCGCCGCGGTGAGCATTACCACCAACCTGACGCTGGTGCCGCATATCGGCATTACGGGCGCCGGCTGGGGCGTGGCCTTGAGCTACGGGGCCATGGCAACGGCCCTGTTTGTGTTTACGCAAAAAGTGTACCCCATCCGCTACGAATATAAAAAGCTGGCCGGTATGGCTGCGGCGTGTGTAGCCACCGCCCTCCTGTGCAAGGCGGCCGCAAGTTTGGGCACCCCGGTGCATTTGGGCGTTAAAATTATTTTGCTCACGCTGTACCCGTTGTGGATGTGGCTTATTTTGCGTCCGCGCGCGGCCCGGTAAATTCCCTTTTTTCGGCAAAAAAATGAGCCCTCGCAAGGGCTCATTTTTTATGTTCGGTTTACTCAGCGCAAACTGATCAGCGTTAAATCCAGCGTAATGTTTCCGTCCTTATACACCAGCACATGCGGCACTTCTTCATCGCCGGACGCATCAAACGGAGCGTATTCGGTGTACGACAGGTCCGCCGTGTTGAGCAGAGTGACCGTTTGGGCGGCATACGGGTAGAATTCGCCCGGATGATAGAAGAACTTTTCCTTGGCGTCCTGCCCCTGGTAAGTAATGGTAACGCCGTCCTTTTTAATGCGGCGGCTTTGGTAGCGGCCGGCGTCGGACACGAGCAAATTTAAAAACTGGCTGATCCGGGCGCGCACGGCGGCGGTGTCGGCGTCTTTGAACAAATAGCGGTAGGCAATGCCTTCCGGGCTGACGGTGGCGTGCAGCAGGCGGTACGCCGCGCCCGTCATCAGTACGATGTCGTAATCGCGGTCGCCTATTTTTTTAATGCGCAGCACGCCGTCCATATAGTTATCGTCCATTTGGCCCATCACCTTAAAAGCGGCCTGCGTGCGCCCTTGGGTAAAAAAGTCCACCCGTTTGTAGTCCCGCACGTCCGCCGGGATTTCTTTCACGCGGCCCCCCGCGCACGCCGCCAGCCAAATGGCCAGGGAAAATGTTAAAATTCTTTTAAACATTATAGATTCTCCTTATTGTAATATTATAGATATTATGAAACCATTTGTCCTTTACCTCACGGCAGCCCTGGCGGCCGGTATTCTTACGGCAGTTTTGTTGCCTTTCTTGCGTCATTTTTCCAGCCGTTTTTTGCTGGATAAACCCGGCGGACTAAAAAAACATTCCGGCGCCGTGCCCACGCTGGGCGGAATTGGCATTTTTGTCGGCACGCTGGCCAGCTTGACGCTGATTCGCTTCATCACGGCGTTCCCCAGCGGCACCCTGCACAATTTGCGCGGCATTTTTATCGGCGGCACGTTGATTTTTCTGCTGGGCCTGGCAGACGATTTCAAAAAGCCCAAAGGCCTCAGCATCCCCGTCAAACTGTTGGTACAGGCCGCCGCGGCGGGCGCGCTGATTTATTACGGGGTGGCCATACACGTGTTTACCTCGCCGTGGCTTTCGTGGCCGCTGACGTTTTTGTGGGTGGTCGGGCTGACCAACGCGTTTAATTTATTGGATATTTTGGACGGCCTCTGCGTCAGCCAAGCCGTGGTGTGCACCTTGGGGCTGGCCGTGATTGCCTTGCCGTCGGAATACATTTACGTCAATTTTGCGGCCCTCGCGCTGTTGGGCGCGTGCGTGGCGTTTTGGCCGTTCAACCACCTCAAACGCAGAATTTTCCTGGGCGACAGCGGTTCCACCTTTTTGGGCTTTATGATTGCCGCCTTGTCTATCGGTACCGGCTACAGCGACCGCACCAACTGGGGGTTTTTGGCCCCGTTGTTCATTTTGGCGGTTCCGCTGTTTGATACGGCCTTTGTGGTGCTGGCCCGTCTATTAAAGGGCAAGAACCCCCTCAAAGGCAGCAACGACCACATTGCCCTGCGGCTGAAAAAATTGAACTGGCCGCTGCCCCGCATTTTGCTGTTGTTTGCGGGCGCGGGCGTATTTTTCAACGTGTTGGCGTATACGCTGACGCACTGCTGCGGGCAGATTGCGCTGGCGATGTTTGTTTTTGCGGCCGTGGCGCTGGGCGCGGCCACGCTGTGGCTGTTACACATAAAAACGGAGTAGTATGCACGTAAAAACCCTCATTTTGGGGGCGGGGCTGACGGGCCTTAGCACCGCTTACCACCTGGAGCGCCAGGGGCAGACCGATTATTTGCTTTTGGAACAAGCGGCCGCCCCGGGCGGGCTGTGTGCCAGCCGGACAGTCCGCGGCTTCACACTGGACTGCGGCGGTCACCTGCTCCATTTGCACACCCCTTACGGTAAGAAATTGGTCCGCACCCTGCTCAAAGGCAACCTGCTGCGCCGTACGCGCCGCGCGTTTATCTACACCGGCGCGAGCCGCGTCCCTTTCCCGTTCCAAGCCCATCTTTACGCCCTGCCCGAAAAGGCCCGCCAAGCCTGTGTGCAGGGTTTGCTGGAAGCCGCCCGCCAAACGCCTAAAACGCCGAAGACCTTTAAACAATGGTGTCTGCAATCATTCGGCCGCGGCGTATACGAACAATTTATGCGTCCCTACAATACCAAGCTGTGGGGCTGCCCGCCCGAAGCGCTCACCTGCGATTGGTGCGGCCCGTTTGTGCCGCGCCCCACACCGCCCGAAATTTTGCAAAGCGCCCAACGCCCGCCCCGCAAATCCTACGGCTACAACGCCTCTTTCTATTATCCCCGGCAGGGCGGCTGCGGGGCGCTCGTAGAGGCCTTGGCTTCCGGCGTGACCCGTTTGCAAACCCGCACCCGCGTGACCCGGGTGGATTTAAAAACCAAAACCGTCCAAGCGGGCGGGAAAACATTTTCCTATGACACGCTGGTTAATACCCTTCCGCTGCCCGCCTTTTTGCGTTTGCTTACGGACGAAGAACGCCTGACGGCGCTGGCCGAACCGCTGCGCAACCGCCCGGTGCTGGTGTATCACCTGGCGATCAACCGGGCCGTAAAGCCCTTCAGCTGGATTTACTTCCCGGACGAAACCGACCCCTTTTACCGCGTGGGGTTGCAGAGCGGGTTTTCCCCCGCCAACGCGCCCAAGGGCACTTCGCTCTTTTACATAGAGCTCCCGCCAAACGCCCCCAAAAGCAAGCGGCGCATTTGGAATGCCCTCGTCCAAAAAGGTATAATAAGGAAAGACGACGAAGCCTTGCTTTCCTGTTGGCAGCCCCTGCCCTACGCCTACGCCGTTTACGATAAGCACCGTTCACGTGCCGTGTGCCAAGCCCTGGAGGCTTTGGCCAAGCGCGGGTGTTTTTGCGCGGGCAGATACGGCAAATGGGAATATTCGTTTATGGAATCTTCCCTGTTGGAAGGCAAAGCCTTGGCGGAAAAACTTGTATAATGAGGTGTTATGAAAGTTCTCGTTTTTGGCGGCAGTTTTGACCCGGTCCACAAAGGGCACGTTTCCTTATTCCGGCGCGCGATGAAGGTCATCGCGCCGGACGTCGCGCACATCGTTCCGGCGTACCATTCCCCCTTTAAAGCCAAGTCGCCCACCCCGTTCCGCCTGCGTATGAAAATGCTCAAGCAAGCCTTTGCCGGCTTCTCCGGCAACATCGTGTTTGACGATTACGAACTAAAACAAGGCGGAAAAACCTACACCTATCAGTTGGTCCAATACTTAAAGAAGCGCTACGACCACCCGGAAATTTACCTGCTGGTGGGCACGGACTGCCTGAACGATTTGCACAATTGGAAAAACCCCGTATACATTTTCAAAAACGCCGTCGTGGTGGCCGGCAAACGCAAAGGATATAACGAGAACCCGGCCGCTTTTAAACACTTGTTTTTGCCGGGGTTCTTCCCCAAATTGTCCTCCAGCCGCGTGCGCGCGCACATTTTGGCCAGCGGGGACATCCCGGACACCGTCCCCCCGCAAATTGCGCCCACCATCCGCGAAAACAAACTGTACGGCCTGGCGGTGCACGATTGGCTGAAAGCCCATTTAAAAACCAACCGCTACCTGCACTCCAAAAACGTGGCCGAAATGGCCGCCGCGCTGAGTGATATTTACGACGTGAATGTGGAGTCGGCCGTCAAAGCGGGCATCCTGCATGACGCGGGCAAAGGCTTTTCCGGCCCGGAACTTATCCGCTTTTGCCAGGAACACAAAATAAAAGTACCGTTTTTTGAAGACATTTGCCGCATGGAGCCCAGCCTGCTGCACAGCTATGTATCGGCCTGGCTGGCCCAGCACGTATTTGACGTGCATAACAAAGATATTGTGGCCGCCATTGCCGAACATACCTTGGGCAGTTTGCACATGAGCACACTGTCCAAAATTCTGTTCGTGGCGGATATTTCTTCCAAGGACCGCAAATATAAGGATGCGTTTGTCATCCGCAATTTGGCCTTGCAGGATTTGGACGCCGCCCTTCTCTACGCCGCCAACCGCAAACTTTTGTTTACCATTGACTCGCAAAAATGGCTCTGCCCGGTGGGGATTGACTTATGGAACCATCTTATCAAACAAAAAAAATAATAGAGCGTTTTTTGCTCTGGGCCTTGCTGGCGGTATTAGCCGTGGCGGCGGTGGCGCAGTTCACCTCGCCCCTGGCACGGGCGCTGGCACAGCGCCGCGCGCAAGACGTGCGCCTGACGGTGCTAACGGCCCCGGCAATGGATTTTACCTACAACCCCGCCTCGCAAAAAGCCGTCGTGCAAATCAGTGCGGAAAAAGTAAACGCGCAGAACCGCGCCAAAAAACTACCCAAAAATAACGGACGCTATTTTATCCCCCGGGAAGCGGACCGCGAAGCCTATTGGGACGAATTTAAACGCTTGCTTTCTTCCTGGCGCTACAACCCGCTGCTTGTATTGCGCCCGGTGTGGGCGTATCTGACGGCCTGGCACGACCGCCGCACCAATTTAACCCCGGCCGAATTTGCTTTGTTGTGTATGGAGCTTTCCCAATTGGACGCGGCCGACTTTGCCGTGCGCTTTCCGGCGTCTTCCCGCCGCGAAAAAGCCCCCGCCGCGGAACCCAAAGAAACCATAGAAGACAGGGCCCCGCTGGCCGTGAAAGACCGCCCCATCGTGGTGGAAATTTACAACGCGGCCGGCAAACGCGGCCTGGCGCTGGCGCTGACGCAGTACCTGCGTGAACAAAACGAAAAAGGCCTTTTGCGGGTGGACGTACTGCAGTACGACAACTACCCGTCTTCCCAGGAGCAGTCGTTTATTGTGGATTACAGCGGGCGGCTGGTGCAGGTAAAACAGCTCAGCCACGCCCTGGGCATTAACAGCGAAATTAAATCGGAATCCTCCCCCAACGCCATCTGCGATACGCGCATCGTCCTGGGGAAGGACTTTGAAATGCCGCTTTAAAATGCTAGACTAAATTTATTGTTATTTAACCGTTTTTACAGAGGTGGTTTATGAATACCAAAGAACTCGTGTGCCTGGCGGCCCGGTTGGCCGACAGCAAAAAAGCCGAAAACATTAAAGTCATTGACCTGTGCGGCCTTTCTTCCCTGTGCGATTACATTCTGATTGCCACCGCCACCTCCAAACCGCACCTGGATGCCGTGGAAGAAGAAATCAGCAAAAAATTAAAAGAACAGGGCTACTATAAAATCAACCGCGACGGGGGCGACAGCAACCTCTGGCGCGTGAGCGACTATGGCAGCTTTTTGGCCCACATTATGACCCAGGAAGCGCGCGACTTTTACGCCCTGGACAAAATTTTCAGCTTCGGCAAAGAAATCGATTTTAAAGAACCCGTCAAAAAGGCGGTTAAGAAAAAACCCG